>JAEUKL010000207.1 GCA_016793005.1 Rhodospirillaceae bacterium
CAATCTGACCACCACACCCAACTACGCCGACACGATTGCTTTTTTGCAGAAAATGGCCGCCGCCTCGCCGCTGATCCGGCTTGAGACCTTCGGGCGCACACCGCAAGGCCGCGACATGGTGGTGGCGATTGTCTCCTCCGACAACGCAGGAAAGCTTGATCCGGCGAAACCCGTTCTTCTGGTGCAAGCTGGGATTCACTCGGGCGAAATCGACGGCAAAGATGCGGGCCTGATGCTGCTGCGCGATATTGCCTTCAAAGGCAAATCGAAGTTAGTGGAGAACGTGAACTTCCTGTTTGTGCCGATCTTCAACATCGACGGCCATGAACGCAGCGGCGCATACAACCGCCCCAACCAGCGCGGACCCGAGAACCAGGGCTGGCGCACCACCGCACAGAACCTAAATCTGAACCGGGACTATGCGAAGGCCGACTCACCCGAAATGCGGGCCATGCTGGGTTTGATGCAGAAATACAAACCCGACTTTTACATGGACGCGCACGTCACCGACGGCATGGATTACCAGTACGACGTGACCTACGGCTTCCAGGGCGATACCGGCAACTGGGCAGCCTCGCCCAACATCGCCAAATGGATGCGCGAAGTGTTCGTGCCAGATACCGCCAAGGCGCTGAAGAGCAACGGTCACACACCCGGCCCGCTGATTTTTGAACGCGATCCGCGCGACCCCACGGCAGGACGCGTGAACGATGGCTTCTCACCGCGCTTCTCGCAAACTTACGGCGATATGATTCATATGGCGTCGGTGTTGATCGAAAATCATTCGCTGAAGAATTACCGCCGCCGCGTGCTGGGAACGTATGTACTGCTGGAGCAAACCTTGAAAACATTGGCGCGCGATGGCGCGAGCCTGAAGGCCGCCGCCGCCAAAGACAAGGCCGCACACCCGGCAACGTTACCAACGGCCTGGACACTGGAAGAAAAAGCCAGCCGTACCGTCGATTTCCTGCCCGTTGCGCACGAGAAGTTTAAATCGCCCGCCTCGGGCGCCGACGAAGTACGCTGGCTGGGCAAAGCTGCGCTCACGTTAAGCGTGCCGTTGTATGAGTCAGTCGCCAGCATCCAACTGCAGCGCGCAAAAGCCTACTACGTGCCCTCCACAAAGCCCGACGTGATCGAGCGTCTGAAAGTGCAAGGCATTCAGTTAGAGACGCTGGCCGTTGCCAAAACCGTCAGCGTCGAGATGGCGCGCTTCCCCGACGCCAAGCACGAGGCGCAGCCGTTCGAAGGGCGCTTCCTGGTCACCGCTGGCAAGGCTGAGCGTACCACGCAAACGGTCACCTTCCCACCCGGCAGCGTGCGTGTGAGTACAGATCAAGACCTGGGCGATTTGGCGGTGATGCTGCTGGACCCGGAAAGCGAAGACAGCTTTTTCGCCTGGGGCTTCTTCCCTGAAATTATGCAGCGCACGGAGTATGCGGAAGGCTATGTGCTCGCCCCCTTGGCCGAGCGCATGATGGCGGCAGACGCGAAATTGAAAGAAGAGTTTGAGGCGAAGGTGAAAAGCGATGAGGCCTTTGCCAAGAACCCGAGTGCGCGGCTGGCGTGGTTCTATGCACGCACACCTTACTACGACACGGCGTACAAGCTCTATCCGGTGGGGATTGAGAGATAAAACTTAGGTTTTCATCTTCGGTTGGGTGTGGCGACGCATCAGCCACCATACCCCCAAGAGGTCGATGAGGCCAATCAGCCCGCGCCCGAAGATACCATAGTGCGAACGGCCATAGGTACGAGGCCGCTGCGACACCGGCACCGACACTACCCCTCCGCCCGCGCGTAGTGTGAGTGCCGGCATGAAACGATGCAGCGCATTGAAACGCGGCAGGGCCAAAAATAAATCGCGATGAAATAATTTCAGCCCGCACCCGGAGTCCGGGGTTGCGTCACGCAAAATGAATGCACGAATTGCGTTTGCGATTTTCGAGGCTGTGGTTTTATGCCCCTCATCGCGCTGTGTGCGGTGACCGATGAACAGTGTGGCATCGGGCCCAGTACGTTCATCGCGCGCCGCAATGAGTTTCAAAATATCCGCTGGGTCGTTCTGGCCGTCGCCGTCCAGTGTTGCAACCCAAGTCCCGCGCGCCGCCAGCACGCCCGAGATAGTGGCCTGGCTTTGGCCGCAGTTGTGATCGTGCTGAACAATGCGCAGTTGCGGCACCACGCTGAGGGCGGCTTTCAACTCATCAAGCGTGCGGTCGCGCGACGCATCATCGACCGCGATGATTTCAAATGGCGCAAAATCGGAAAGAGCCGCGCTGATCTCAGCCATCAGGCGCGCGATGCCGCCCGCTTCGTTATGCATCGGCACAACGACGCTCAAGCGAAATGCAGGCTTATTATATGTGTGGCTCTCTGTATGGCCCACGGCAGACCCCATGCCCAAGGTCTACACGGCCCTTAAGACTCTGAAAAGGCAAGGATTTCGCTGACCGCCCTGTTACACGGCAGTTCCTTGTTTGGCGTGGCCGTTTGGCCTACATCATGGGCCAGTGGAAGCCCCTGAAAATACAGACCGCCATGCATCTCCCCGCCATCCAAGACCCGAAACATGCCCGCGACATCGGCATCTGGCTTTTGGTCTGCGCGGCCATGGTGTTCCTCATGGTAATCCTGGGCGGGGCGACGCGGCTGACAGAGTCCGGGCTGTCGATGGTGCACTGGAAGCCGCTGCACATCCTGCCACCCTTGAGCGATCAGGAATGGGCTGAAGAATTCGCCGCCTATCAGCAGTACCCCGAGTTCCAGAAGAAAAACACCTGGATGGGTGTCGACGATTTCAAACAAATTTTCTGGCTGGAATTCACGCACCGCCTGTGGGGCCGCACGATTGGTTTTGCATTCTTCATTCCGTTTGTGGTGTTTGTCTTGCGTGGCTGGATGGACAAACCGCTGATCTGGAAATGCGCTGGCCTGTTTACGCTGGGCGGTGCGCAAGGCGCACTGGGTTGGTACATGGTCGCCAGTGGATTGGTTGACCGCCCTGATGTCAGCCAATACCGCCTGGCCGCGCACTTAATCACCGCCTTCATTTGCTTCGGCCTCATCATCTGGGTGGCGCTGGATCAGTTCCGCTTAGCTGCGGGCCGCGACAATGCCCAAGACGCAAAGACAGGTTTAGGCCCCTGGGCCGTGGGCATCACAATGTTCGCGCTATTGGTCGTGACATCGGGCGCATTCGTGGCAGGCCTGGATGCGGGCCAGGGCTACAACACCTTCCCGCTGATGGACGGCCAGATCATTCCCTACGGCCTGTATGAAATGCAACCCTGGTACATGAACTGGTTCGAGAACCACATGACAGTGCAGTTCAATCACCGCGTGCTCGCCATGACGCTGGCGACGCTGATTGTCATTATGTGGGTGAAAGCCCGCAAGTTCGATCTGTCACGCGGCGCGCGCATTACGGTCACGGCCCTGATGCACATGGTGCTGGTGCAGGCCGCTCTGGGCATCCTGACGCTTTTATTCGTGGTTCCCATTCCCTTGGCGTTGGCGCACCAGACCGGCGCACAAGTGGTGTTTACATTGGCTGTGGTTTTAACCCACCATGTATGGACGAGCCGCGCCGTTGCAGAAAATGCTCCCGCGCTCCATATGAAGCCTGCGGAATAATTTAAAAAAGAAAGCGTCCACCATGGCCGACAGCAAAGTCATCAACGATCTGTTTTACGGCAAAGCCGGCCTGGATAAAAAGAAAGTGGCTGCCATTACCGCCGATGCGCTACACGGCTGCGATGATGGCGAGATGTTCCTGGAATACGCCCAATCGGAAAGCGTGCTGTTCGATGACGGCCGCGTAAAATCCGCCACGTTCGATACATCGCAAGGCTTTGGCTTGCGCGCGGTGGCCGGTGAAACCACGGGCTTTGCCCACTCGACGACGCTTGATGAAGCCGCCATGAAGCGCGCTGCATCGACGGTAAAAGCCGTCCGCTCCGGCAAGGGCGGCAAACTGGCCGAAGCGCCGCGCGGCACCAACCAACAGCTTTATACCGACGCCAACCCCCTGCCGCTGGTTCCGTTCGAGAAGAAAGTGGAAACCCTTGCGGCGATTGACGCTTATGCCCGCAAGCGCGACCCGCGCGTGAAGCAGGTCACCGTATCCATCGGCGGCTCGTGGCAAGCGATAAACATCGTCCGCGCCGACGGCACGTCGTCATCGGATATCCGCCCGCTGGTGCGCATCAACGTCAGCATCGTTGTCGGCGACGGCACACGCATGGAAAGCGGCAGCTACGGCACCGGCGGCCGCGTCACTTACGGCGAGTTCTTAAAACCCGCCACCTGGCAAAAAGCCGTGGATGAAGCGCTGCGTCAGGCTTTGGTAAATCTCGCCTCCGTTGAAGCGCCCGGCGGTGAAATGACGGTCGTGCTGGGCCCCGGCTGGCCTGGCGTGCTGCTGCACGAAGCGGTGGGCCATGGTCTGGAAGGCGATTTCAACCGCAAGGGCACGTCGGCCTTCACCAACATGATCGGCCAGCGCGTCGCCGCCAAAGGTGTGACAGTGGTGGATGACGGCACGTTTCAGGATCGCCGCGGCTCGCTGACCATTGACGATGAAGGTACGCCCACATCGCGCACGGTGCTGATCGAAGACGGCATTTTGAAAGGTTATTTGCAAGACCGCATGAACGCGCGCCTGATGAAGATGAAGCCCACGGGCAATGGCCGCCGTCAAAGCCACTCGCATCACGTCATGCCGCGCATGACCAACACGTTCATGCTGGCCGGTGACAAAACCAAAGACGAGATTATCGGCTCGGTAAAAAAGGGGCTTTACGCCGTCAACTTCGGCGGCGGCCAGGTAGACATTACTTCGGGCAAATTCACCTTCTCGGCCACCGAAGCGTACTTGATCGAGAACGGCAAGATCGGTCCTGCCGTGAAGGGCGCGACCTTGATCGGCCAAGGCCCAGATGTGATGAAGAAGATTTCCATGATCGGCAATGACCTGGAACTGGACCCCGGCATCGGCACCTGCGGCAAGGAAGGCCAAGGCGTGCCGGTGGGTGTTGGTCAGCCCACCTTACGCATCGAAAACATCACCGTGGGCGGAACACGGGTTTAGGCCGCAGCAGGATTTACGATTTGCCTGCAACAAAGGCGGCAATGGCGGCGATGGTGAACACCACCCACCCGGCCATCAGAATCACAGCGCCGGTGGCCGCAATATACACCGACGCACCGAACGGCACGCCGTACATGGCACCGCAGAACATGATAGTGCCCACACCAAAGAAGCCGACCGTGGCCAGCAGCAGTCCGCGTGCGGCTTTGGCTGTGATGCGATCATAAATCAGTGCGATGAAAAAGAGCGTCAGCACGTGCCACATGTGGTACTTCGCCGCCATGTGATACAGCGTCGGCGCATAGTCGCCACCAACCTCGACCAACCCGTGCGCAGTATACGATTCAAGCGCTTGTGCGATCAGGCCGTTGATGACTGCAAACAGCACAATCCCTAACGCCGTGCGCGACAACTGCATTGAACTCTAAGCCTCTTCCACCTCGCGCAGGAATGCGCGGATGGCCGCCACTATAGCATGCGCATCCAGTTCAGGTGTGAAGAATTTCGCAGGGCCCAATATCGCACGGGTCGCGGTGGGGTTGTCTTCGAACACGCGCTCGAAACAAAACCGCCAGACTTCGTCCTCGGCGCAAGTCGCCAGCACCGGACACGTCACACGCTTCAGCGTTTCCGGATAATCCTGACCCCACACAGCATTGAACGAAAAATGCCTCACCCAATGAGATTGCATCATTCCTGTCATTTCAGTGTGGAACAGTTTTTCATCAAAGTGCGGCAGCAAGGTTGCAATCAGCTTGAAGCCGGCCGTCATGTAAGCACCGTCTGCGTCGGGCGTATCTGGCGGCAGCACGTTTTTCGAGAATCCGGCGCGCTCCTCAGCTGTTAAGTAAGCAATGCCGTTCAACATCAGGGTTGCCACGCGCGATGGATTGTCGGCCGTCAGTTGCGTCGCGAAATGCGTGCCGGTGTGATGTGCAAAGATGTGAAACGTTTCTAAACCCAGCGCATCATTGGCTTCCAGCAGCCAGCGCGCATAGTCAACCGCCGTAGGCTGGGACTTCGGCGCAAAAGACTCGCCAAAGCCAGGCATGTCGAACGCATACAAAGGCCGATCACCGGCCATCAACTGCATCATCGGTTCGAACGACACCGATGTAGCGGGTGCGCGGTGATACATCACCAGCGGCGTGGCTGCACCTGCCTTTGGCCCCGCAATGTGCCGGTAGTGCATCTGGCCTTGGCTGGTCTTGGCATAACCTTTTACAATCTCGGTCATCAATCGCTCTCACTTCATTGATAGCGTCGCACGCGCATGCGTTTCAGCGTTCAGGTTGTCCGTCTTCAGAAACACCAACGCACGCGCATCACCCTTTGTATAAGCATCCAGAAACGCCGTGCTGACGCCGTTGAAAATGCTTAGGCCTTCCACGTCTTGCGGGCCTGGCACATCACTGCGGCACCACAAACCACCCAGGTAATGATCGACATCATTGACCCACAAGTAATGATGCGGTTGTGCCGCAGCCTCGGGGCGCTCAACAAGGTTGTAGCCGAATGGTGACTTCTGGCCGGTCGTAATGCCGCCTTTGTCGTTCGTGCCGGTGTAGATGAACGCAGGCACCGGGCTTTGGCGCCAGGGTTCGTCCGGCATCATGGGGTTGCTGCCGGGCTCGGAGAGCAACAGCAAATACTTGTAGCCCGCATCAGACATCTCAAGGGCTGATCCATCGGCCTTGTTTTTTAAGCGCACACCCGCCGCAGCCAGAGCCGTGAACCCGCCCATGGAATGACCTGCTGCGACAAGCTTGGCGGCATCCATGCGCGTAAGCAACCCCGGCACCTTTGCGGCAATGTCATTCATGTGCGCCGCAATGAACTGCATGTCGGCGATGCGGCTTTTCATCACCTGCGCCATGCCGCGTCCGCCGGCTTTGTCGATATCAAACCCCAACACCTTGGCATCCATGTGCGTAGGCGCAATAACGACATAGCCGTGCGACACCCAATGATCGCCCGCACGGGTGTAGTCATCTTTCGAGGCTGCACCGCCGGGCGACAACACGATTACAGGAAATTTCTGCTGGGCCTTGGGGTATGCGATGCGCAAGGGCAAATCTTTGGCTTGCGCCTCATCGCGCATCACAATGTCAGCCACCGCGACGGCATAGGGCCCGCGCGCCGGCTTATAGGCTGACGGCGCTGGCTGCCCCGCACAAGCCGACAATGCCAGCAGGACAAGACCGACAAGAATTCGCATCATGTGTGTTTGCTCCACCAGCTTTCACAGCACGGCTCTTCACATCATCTGAATTGTATACAAAGATTAGCCCATGAGCATGGGGCCAACACATGCGTGGTGCCGTATCACGACCAAACAGTGGGCGATCACCGCTTCGTGGGTACGCACAAATCTGCCACTCTGTAAGGTGCGGCATACGGGTATGGGCCCGGGTATAGGGACAGCATGACGACGAGCACCGAGACCGAGAACGGTATACAGAATGTGAAATTGGGCCCAGTCCGATTTGTACCCGGCATTACCAAATGGAACGCAGCCACGGTTTTTTATGCCGGTTTCTTTTCCATCGCATCGACCGTCTTTCTGTCGGTCTTTCAGGGCTACATCTTCACCGAGCTTTTGCACATTCCCCAAGATGAGCAAGGCAAGTTGGCGGGCAAACTCGTCGCCTACAGCGAACTCGTGATCTTGTGCCTGATCGGTGTCGCTGGCGTGATCTCGGATAAAATCGGCCGCCGCCCCGTCTATGTCTTTGGCTTTGTGTTCTTAGGCATCGGCTACGCACTGTATCCGCTCGCAACATCGGAAGATCAGCTCATCATGTTCCGCATGGTGTTTGCACTGGGCGTGGTGGGGGCGACGTCCATGCTCGCAACCGTGCAGGCCGACTACCCGGTTGAACGCGACCGCGGCAAACTCGTCGGAACAATGGGCTTCCTCCAGGCCGTGGGCGTTGTCGCCGTCATCTTCACACTGCCGAAGTTGCCAAAACAACTGACCGCCGGCGGCATGACCCCAGAATTGGCCGGGCAAATCACGCTTTGGATTTTTGCGGGCATCTGCGTCATCAACGCGGTGGTGCTGGCGTTAGGCTTGAAGGGCGGAACGCCGTCAAACGTTGCGAAACGTGAAGGTTTTATCCCGACCTTGAAGCGCGGCATCGAAGCCGGGAAAAATCCGCGCGTTGCTTTGTCTTATGTTGCCGCCATGGTCTCGCGCGGCGACCTCTCCACCGTTTCGACGTTCTTCTCGCTGTGGGTCATGCAGGTTGGCATTTCGAAGGGCATGAACTCCGCCGACGCGCTGAAAGCGGGCGCCATGTTCTTCGTCATCGTCACCGTCGCCGCCACCTTGTGGGCGCCGGTCGTTGGCATTTTGTGCGACCGCATGAACCGCGTGACCGCGTTGTGCATGGCCATGACGCTGGCAACTGTTGGTTACCTGGTTGCGGGCTTCCTGCCCGACCCCACCAGCGCCCTCATGTACCCGGCCGCGATTTTGTTAGGGATGGCGGAAGTGAATGCCGTGCTGGCCGCGCAAACCTTGATCGGCCAGGAAGCACCGAAAGAAGGCCGCGGCTCGGTGATCGGTGTGTTCGGCGTCTGTGGTGGTATCGGCATTCTGGCGGCTGGTACAGCGGGCGGCTATCTGTTCGACGAATGGCGGCCTTCAGCACCCTTCATTCTGATGGGCGCTGCCAATTTCACGCTGCTGTTGATCGCGCTCTTCGTGCGTTTCAAAGCACCCGGCCCCATGCCGCAAGATGTGGTACGCGAGGCCGGCGCCCACTAATTCGGCGGCGCGGGCTCAGGTGCTGGCGTACCTTCAACGGCAGGTGCGTGCGCCGCTTTCCACTCCATCGCCATCCGCACGCGATTGGCCACCGACGGGTGATTGTGAAATAGGATTTCCGCCAACGGGTCCGGCAACGGATCGCGATACTCGGCTGTCTTCACCAGGGCCGATGCCAAACCGTCCGGCTCTTGCGCATGCTGTAACGAATACGCATCGGCCTCAGCCTCGAACACGCGGGTCATGCTGTTGATGATCGGCTGGCACAGCGTCAGCCATACACTGACCATCAGCAGCAGGACCGGAATGCCCGCAGGGTCGCTGATGCCGCGCACATCGTGCGCGCCCAAAGCAGTCGCGACCCGCCCGAACAAACGATCCGACAGCCAAAAGCCGATCAACGCCAACACCGACACGACGCCGACGATTTTATAAACATCCTTGCTGACATAGTGACCAATCTCGTGACCGACGACAGCGCGCACCTCGGGCAGTGTGGCTTCTTTCAATGCCACGTCGGACACAGAAATCTGCGCCGTGCCGCCGACGCCGGAAACATTGGCCGTCAAGATCGAGCGCTGGCGCGACCCGTCGAATACAAAAATTTTGTCGGTCGGCACATGGCTGTCTTTCGCAAGAGCGACGACCGCCTCTTTCACGAGCCCATCGGCCATGGGCGTGTAGTTGTTGAACAGCGGCATGATGAACACTGGCGCGATCAACAGCCCAAAGACCAGCGCTACCCCCGCGAAAGCGCCGCCCCACATCCACCAGCGCCGCGGCGTGCGACGGATCAGCGTGTACAACCCCATGAAGAACAAGCCGCCCAGCAGCATATTCACCGCCGTACTAATCGTGTTTTGCATGATCCAGTCGCTGAACGGTTGCTGCGACAGATTATAGGCCCGCTCACGCGCCCAGCCGGTGTAGATCGACCACGGCAATTCCAAGAGCCAACTGAGACCCAAGAAAGCCGCCGCAACGGCAAACGTCATCACGCGAGGGCGCGGTGCATTGCCCTCGATACGATCACGCAGCTTGGCCAAAACATCCCACCGCACCAGCACAACGGTGACCAGCACCGTGACCAGCAGCCCCCACAGGATCAGCCAGTAGCCGCCGGTGGTATAAGCTTTTGCCGCCGCCAAAGCCTCGGGCGACAAGGCTGCGAGGTGTTCTTGCGTTGCATCTTCAACGGACATCACGATCCCCTCGTATTGTGCCGCGTGAATAATTGTGCCGCGTGAATAAGGCCTAGATCATCGCTCTAAAAATCTTCAGTCAAAAAATTTTCTCACTAAAAATCGTCTCGGGGTGCGGTCGGAATCGGGCGCGCATTGGCGACGCGACCCGACAGTGCTTTTTCCAATGCCCCTTCCAAGACTCCTGACGATACAGGTTTAATCAGGTAAGCGGTAATGCCGTAGCGTTCGAGCTTTTTATACACCTCAGGATCGTTGGTTGCGGTCAACACTACAATCGGGATTGTTTTGGCACGCGGGTGCGACAACGCGCGCAGGTTTTTTATAAAAGCGCGACCGCCCATCCCCGGTAACTGCAAGTCCAAAAAGATGACGTCGAAAATGCGCGCCTTTGCACCAACGAGTTGCTCCCAAGCGTATTCCGCACTGGGACAATCCTCAATTTCCTTAACGCCTAGTTTCTCCAAGAAAGCCTTGATAATTTCGCGGATCGAACGCTCGTCCTCGATCAGGAGAATGCGGCAATCTTTAATTCCTCGGGGCATTGGGCCTGCTCATCACTTACGCACGTTTTATTTACGCAAATCGACCATACACCTCATTTGACCCGAGGGGGACGTCGAAAATCAACCCCAGAACTGTAAGGAACTGCTGCACAGTTCTTGTTTCCAATGCCACCATCGCCGCCTATTCTTTTTATGGGCCTGTCCTTTTGATGCATGAAAAAGCGCGTATGTTGAGACAGCCGGCCGCGCTACAGATCGGGGATTGAGAAGATGGAGACATTCTCGAGCTTAATCGGTGCGGCATCCGATATTGCCTTTGGCCCCGTCACGATCATCCTGATTCTCGGCACCGGCGTGTATCTGACCATCGGTTTGCGATTCCTGCCGTGGATCCGGTTGTGGGGCGGCTTGCGCCAAGTCTATGACCCGCGCCTGATGTTCAAAAAAGATAAGGGCGGGGAATTCTCGCCGCGTGATGGCTTGATGACAGCGCTCGCCGGCATGGTCGGCATCGGCAAAATCGTTGGCGTGGCAACCGCGATTCACATGGGCGGCCCAGGCGCCTTGTTCTGGATGTGGATGACGGCGTTCGTCGGCATGGGCACACGCTACGCCGAGGCGTATTTGGCCGTAACTTACCGCGAAGTGACACCGCAAGGCACGATCCTGGCCGGCCCCATGTACTACATCAAACACGGCTTAGGCCAAGCATGGGTGTGGCTGGGTGGTGTGTACGCGGTGTGTGCCTGCATTCAAGCCTTCGGGCCCAGCGCGCAGTCCAACACCATTGCCGAAGTGCTGAACACCAATTTCGGAATTCCATTCTGGGGTGCGCAGATCATTCTGATCCTCTCGATCCTGTCGGTACTGGTGGGCGGATTGAAACGACTGGCCACAACATCCGATGCCTTGGTGCCGTTGATGGTGGGCGTGTACCTGCTGGCGGGTATCGCCGTGCTGATCGTCAATGCAAGCGCGATTCCGGGCGCGCTTTTTGAAATCATCACCAGCGCCTTCACCGGCGAGGCTGCCGTCGGCGGGTTTGCCGGTGCCGGGATTATCGAAGCGATCAGATACGGTGTGGCGCGCGGCATTTTTGCCAACGAAGCGGGCGTAGGCAGTGCCGCCATCGCGCACGGTACGGCGCACAGTACGGATGCAGTCGAGCAAGGCGTATTGGGATCTGTGGGCGTGTTTGTGGACACCATTATCGTCTGCTCCATTACAGGCTTGGTGATTGTCGTCACCGGCGTCTGGAAAACAGGCGAAACAGGCGCCACCTTGGCCGTGATGGCTTTCGACAATGCCATTCCCGGCTTGGGCGGCCCGGTTGTGGCGTTCAGTGTGGTGCTGTTCGGGTATTCGACGCTGCTGGCCTGGGGGCTTTATGGCAGCCGCGCGCTTGCCTACCTGTTCGGTGAGAAAGCATTAAAGCCCGCGCGTGTGATTTACGCCTTCACAGTTTCATCGGGTGCGGTACTAACCGTGGACATGGTCTGGCAGTTTATTGATTTATCGTTCGCGATGATGGCCGCACCCAATCTCATCGCGCTTATTCTGCTGGGCCCGAAGGTATTCAGAGGAACACGCGAGGCACTCGCGCGCGCCTCCAACGAAAAGCCTTAGTGCTTCTCACCTTTGACGTACTTTACCACTTCTGCGGCCAACAGTTCGCCCATGCGGGGATCATCATTGGCGGGAACCCACATCGCCCAGGTGCCGGTGTATTGGTTCTGCACGGGCTTGTCGTCGCTGGGCGCACCCTTCGCCGGGTCATAGCCCAACTGACCGTATGCCGAGATATCAAACGCCAGTGACGGGTCCACATCCTCGCGCGCTTTGTCGATCAGCGTTTGACGTGGCGGCGGATAAGGACGGCCATCCTTGCAGCCCCCCATTTCAAAACAGCAGCTTTGGGTCGTGCCGTTGATCTTGCACTCCTGCTCCACCCAGATGCCCCAGTAGTCCGCGAATGGATTGCCGTGCTTCGGATACAAGTCGTAGTTGCCGGTCTTAGCGTACAACCACGTCTTTGACCCGATCTCCTTGGCGATCTGGTTGGGCACTTCCACCAAATCCAAGGCCGAGTTGATGACGATCTGCGAGAAGATCACCACGATGTGCTTCACGCCACGATCCTTCAGCATCGTGAGTGCATCCCAGTAGCGGTATTGGTGATCCCCGCCCGGTAGCACGCCGTTTTGCTCGTACAGCCAGGCGTTACCCAAATCTTCGCCGCGCATTTCGCGCGTGCGTTCGATGTTGGAGCGCACCCGGCCGCCGACTTTGATGTTGGGATTGGGCTGACGCAGCCCCATCCAACTACCGACGATGTTTTCAGGCTTCATGCCCGGATACCGCTTCAACAATTCCCTTTTAATGTTCCCATCCAGAATCAGCGTGTCGTTGATCTTGGGGTCGAAGGCCTCATTACCCTCGCGCGTCGCGTGGTTGATGAACATCACCGCCGTATCGGCAGGCGCAATCTTAGGATTGAACGACTTCACCACACCGTCGGCCATCATGTTGATGAGCAGCGGATCATCCATGATCGGGTTTGGGCGGCCTTCGATACTGACTTTCTTGTCGGCTTTAGGTTCACCGAGCGAGCGTGTCCAGCCCGGCGGATCGTTGGGATAACTTTCCGCCATCAAGTCGGTAATGTCGTTCAGCCAGCGCGCTTTAATGTCTGTGCCGTGGGTTTTGTTCCAGTCAGCCAGCATCATGCGCGTCATGGTGATCACATCATACGATTTCCAGAAGCGCGTGCCTGCCACCGTCATGTCGATCATGATCAGTTCGTCAGCACCTTGCTTAAGTAGCCTTTCGCCGGGCCCGTCGATGTTATATCGCTCGGGGTCACAGCCTTTCCACGGGCCACCGTCCTTCTCGCTGCCGCAGTAGGTCAGCTTCGCCCCACCCGGCACTTGCGGGTTGTACATGTGGCGCGGCCACGGCAGGAATTTGGTCTGTTCCTTAGCGCCGATCCATTGCGCGCGGTCGGCGACAAATTTCACACCGAGTTTTTTCTCGGCCTTTTTCAATTCCCGCGCCATGTCGGCAAATTGCTTCTCGGTGTTTTCCACCGACGGGTCTTTGCCGCCCATGCGCTCATTCGCAAACCGGTACTTCTTCAGCTGCGTCGAGGCATTGGCATAGGACTGACTATCGTTTTGTTTGACCACAGTGGGCCAGGCCTCAGGGTTCCAGATCACGTTTTTGAAGATCGGATTGTGCTGGTCGTACTCGAAGAACTGCAGCGTGTTATCCCACTGACTGAATACGTCCTGCTCTTCCGTGCCGCCGTGCACCACAAAGATCACACCTACCGTGCGTTGTTTGGTGGCCGGAACAGCAGCGCACGACGTTAACGCAGCAAAAGCCGCAACCGCAGCCAGAAATCGTTTCATTTCGAAAACCCTTGTTGAGCCATGCCGCGTTGCAAACCGGCCTAGACGATACAAGAACTATACGGGCCCGCGCGCATCCGGTTTAACCTGTCGATGGAATTGCGGCCAACGCTCGGACAGCGGAATAGGCCGCGCGCTGCGCCTTGCACGCAGATGTGACCGGTGCAAAGGATTGTGCGTCCGTTTGGGGGGAGCAAGATCAATGATTCAGCCGTGGACCGCCACTTGTATACAAGTCTACACGCACTGCGTGAACAGCATGACCACGCGCGCCGACGCGATGGCCATGGTCAACAAGAGTGTCGACCGCTGGCTGCAACTGGCCAAAGCGGGTGCCCGCATGAGTGGCGGTGGCAAGCAGTTGATGCTGTTCCCCGAGTTCGCGCTCACGGGTTTTCCGCTGCACGAAACCGCAGCCGAGTGGATTGAAAAAGCCTGCATTGAAATTTCCGGCCCCATCACCGAGCGGTTTCAGAAAACCGCGCAGGACCTGAAATGCTATTTTGGTTTGAACGCCTACGAACGCGATCCCGAATGGCCGGGCCGTTACTTTAATTGCAGTTTCATCATCGGGCCCAACGGCGACATTCTGATCAAATACCGCCGCATCAATACGGTGCACACCGGCTCACCCCACGACTTTATGGATAAGTACCTCGACAAGTACGGCATCGAAGGCACCTTCCCGGTTGCGAAGACCGAGCTTGGCAATCTGGCAATCATGCCCTGTGGCGAGATCATGTACCCCGAGGCCGCGCGCATGTTCATGTTCCGTGGCGCTGAGGTTTTATTACACCCCACATCCGATCACGGCCTGGAAGATAAGTGGGGTTGGGAGTCCGCTAAGAAAGTACGCGCCGCCGAGAACATGATGTACCTGATTTCATGCAACGCGACGGGCCAGTTGGGCACTTACATCCCCGAAGGCCAGACCATGGGGAATTCAAAGATCATCGACTTTAATGGAATGGTACTCGCCAAAACCGGCGGGCCCGGCGAGAGCACCACGGCTTCTGCGATCATCGATGTTGAAGCCTTGCGCCGCGCGCGTCTGCAACCGGGCGCGGGAAACCGATTATTGCGCCAGCGCCTGGAGATTTATCGCCCGCTTTACAACTCGTCGAGTTTCTATCCGGCCAACCAGTTCGCCGACACGCCGATGGATTCCAAGGCGCGCATCATGGAGATTCAGGAAAAGGCGTTGAAGAACATGGAAAAGGCTGGCGTGATTACTTACCCTGACCAAGCCGGACGCAAAGCAGCGGAATAAAACCCCATGAACGACACCGTAACCCCAGGCTACCGCCGCTATCTCCTGGGGCTGATGCTGGTCTGCCTGATCGTCAACTTTATCGACCGTCAGTTGCCTGCCATTCTGCTGCCCGAGATCAAGAAAGACTTGGATCTTTCCGACACGCAACTGGGGTTCATCACCGGACTTGCGTTTGCGATCTTCTACTCCACCGTCGGCATTCTGGTGGGCCGCATCGGCGATACCTTCAGCCGCCGCAATGTGCTGGCCACCTGCATCGGGCTGTGGAGCTTGGCGACAGCCGCATCTGGGGCCGCCAACAACTTCGTGCAAATGGCCTGCGCGCGCTTTGCGGTGGGTTTCGGCGAAGCAGGCTTAACACCCATCGCGCATTCCCTGATCTCAGACCTTTACCCGCCGGGGAAACGCGCATCGGCCATGGGCATTTATACAGCCGGTGTACCGCTGGGCTTGCTGATCGCCTTCTTAGGGGGGGCCTGGATCACCGATGTCTTTGGCTGGCGCATGGCGTTCTTTGCCTTGGGCTTGCCGGGGATCATCTTGGCACTGGTCGTGTTCTCTACAGTCAAGGAAACCCCGCGCGGCGGCGTCGACGGGCTGCAAGATCAAGGTGCGCCACCCCCGTTGTGGGAGGTCTTCAAAACCCTCATCGCAATTCCCAGCTTCCGGCACTGCTGCCTTGCGACGTCATTCACCGGTATGGTTTACACCTGCATTCAAACCTGGGGGCCGTCGTTCCTGTCGCGCTCCTTCGACATGACCTTGGCCGAAATCGGCACATGGCTGGCGCCCACCGTTGGGCTTGGCGGCATGCTGGGCACGATGCTGGGTGGCATCATCGCCGACAAACTCTCGATCAAAGACAAACGCTGGATGGGCCGCGTACCCGGAACCGCCGTCGCCGTGGGCACGCTGGTGGGTATGTTCGCGTTCCTGACCCACACATCGTGGCTTTCGATTGCACTGATGGCCGTACCGTTGATTTTGTATCCGGTGCACCTGCCGATTTACGGCACGATTTTGCAAGGCCTTGCCAGCGTGCGTATGCGCAGCTCTTTCCCCGCTATCTCGCTGTTCATTGCGGGCATGATCGGTCTTGGCATCGGGCCGCAAATGGTGGGCATCGCCAGCGACATTGTGCGCCCTTGGGCGGGTGAAGAGTCATTGCGTTATGCGCTGGCGCTGATCGTGCCCTTCTTTGGTTTTTGGGCCGCGCTCCATTTCTATATCGGCGGCAAGCACATTGCGGCTGATTTCGACAAGGCGCGCGAACGCGGGAGTTCATAGGGTTTCGGATGCAGCATCGGTCATACAGCGGCAAGGTTCTTTACCTCACCGACGGCAAAGGCGAGATGGGTCGCGAGATGTTTTATGTCACCATCCAGCCCGACGGCACACGGACCATGCGCGCCACCTGCGAGATGGATGATGATAGATTGATTCGCGATGTGGTGATGACCGTCGACAAAGACTGGCAGCCCACTGATGCCTACGTGCGCTTGACGATCCAAGAAAAGTTTTCAGGCTCAGGCTGGTTCCGGTTCACCAACGATCTTGCGGAATGCGAAGCCTATACGGCGAACGAAGGCCGCATTAGCCAACGCATCCCCACATCGTCGCACACCAATGCATTTGGAACGCACCCCGTGCACAGCGACGCCTGGGGCCTGGCGAAATTCAAAGAGCGCGTGCCCGGCGGCATCATCGAGCATCAGGGCATTACCTTCACCACGTCACATAATGCCAACGGCGGCACAGGCCCCTACCTGATGCCCTCGTCCGGGCGCATCAAGCGGCGTTATGTGGGCCTGGAAGAGATTGAAGTCCCCGCCGGCACGTTCAAGGCGCATCATTTTCAGATGCTGTTCAGCAGCTATCCACCGCTCGATGCCTGGGCCACCGATCAGGATTGCGTGCCGATCCGCATTCGCTGGGATCACCTTAAGCAAACGTATGACTTGGTGGAACTGAACGGCGACTGGCGCTGACGCGTCTGTAGTGCCCAGAAATGCGGAACCCCGCCGGGGGGAGGGCGGGGTTCTTCGCAGGTCTCGCGTATCTCACAAAAAACGGTGCTAGCTACGCGACATGGTCTTGGTCAGTGCGGTGCTCTCAGGTTTCATAAAATGGCTCTGCGCCATTGTATCGTGACCAGCAACAACGAAAGCCGCACCAATTGCCAAGCCGATAATCAAAGCAAACTTTTGCAAAAGGTCGCTCATGGGGGCCATCCATCGTTAGATCTTCAAGGCATCGGCCTTGACCCCATTTCGTCGGCAAACTGTGAAGGCTTCCTTAACGTCTGCAACGACGGGGAAATCAACGCCTTAGCCTGTGGAGAATAACGCCCCAAACGCGCAAATGGTTCCCAGCCCCTCGACTCGACCTCCGCAAAACACCGCCAGACCGCTAATTTGCGTCCGGAATTTTGGCGATATTCACTTCAAAAACCTCAACAATTCGGCCATTCGGATCGAACATCATCATGTTGCGCGACAGCCGCGACCCAGACACCTTCAGCGGCACTAAAATTTCAACCCCATGCTCCTTCGCGCGGCGCGCAATCTCTTCAATGTTGGACACACGGTGCGGATGAATTTCACTTCCTTGGACGCCGCGCTGGTTGGTTTGTTTCGCCGCGTCTTTGCACGCGGGGCCTTTCGGTTCATCAATACCCATGAAGGCGACGCGCCCGCCGATGATCTCACCCCCCGGATACACGCCCGAGCCCTTCATCACCACAAAGCGCACTTTCGCTGTCGGGCTGATATTTAAGAATCGGGCGGCAGACTCAGCACTTTGCGGCTGATCCTCGATCACCTGCTGCCCCAGAATATCGCGGTAAAATGCAATGGATTCCTCCAGTTTGCAGGTCACGGTCACGGACCGCAGCAACACACTTTGCACATCTTGGGCCTGCACCGCTGACGCGGTAATGCACACCGATAAAAAAGACCAAACGAAAAATGTGAATTTGTGATTCATGGTGCCCCCTCTTCGGTTCAATCTAGGGGGACCATCGCAAACGGTTCAAGGGCGCCAAATGCCGCTGCTGCGGAAAATTTTTCCGCTGCGCGAGAAATCTAACTTAGGCGTCGAAGAAGCCGCGCATTTCGTCGGCAAATTTGTGCGGGTGTTCATCCCACACATTGTGCTCGGCCCAAGCGCTGACATCGGAGACCGTTGCGTTTTTGACGAAATCTTTGGCGCGGCGCGTATTGGGTCCCAGCATTTCGTTCATCACCAACAGCAGCACCGGCTGCGTGACTTGCTTCAACGCCGTTTCGCAATCGTAGTTCAACGAAGCTTCGGGCCCGTACCAGGATTTCGTACCCGAGCGCAGACGTTCAGCGAACATTTCAAGACGACGCTCGGGCTGAATACCGTGTCCGCCCGACATCACCATGGTGTCGAAGGCTTTCGGGACATAAGCAGGGTCGGTGAGTATGGGTTGCGGCCCGCCGTACTGCGCTTTCATCTTGGCGCGCTCGGCATCGTTGAATAGACCGAGGCTGGCAAAGGCGATTTTGCGCACAAGGTTCGGATGGCTGACGGCCAAAGCTGTCCCAATGAGTGTGCCGGTGTGACACCCCACCACGTCCACAGGCCCTTTGCCTTTCGCGCCGTAGCCTAAGTTCTCCAGCATGTCGGCCATCGCACCGGCGTAGTCGGGGATCGTCACGGGCGCGCCAGGCGCATCAGACCCGCCAAAGCCCGGTGTATCGGGACACAGCACCAGGCGATCTTCCGCCATGGCCTCCTGAAAGACGCGGAACTGCGACCCGGAAATGGGGCTTTGGTGAAAACATATCACTGGGGTTTTACGGCCCGGGCCCTTTATGGGCTGGGCACAGGTGATGTGCATCTGGCCATAGCGGCCTTCCCCGTATGTGCGCCAGACTTTAATGGAAGTGGACATGGCCGCCTTTCCCGCAAAATATAACCGGCAGACGTCTTGGCATGGCCGTTCGGCATTTGCTAGTCTCGCCCCGCTTTGAACGAAGCCGCCCCTGAATGGGGTGTACTGCCGAAGTTGCATAGCTTCGATGTTTCAGAATGAAAACGAGGCCCGCCATGTCCGATGGCATCGAGAACTACGTGCCCGCCAGATCCATGCCCTCGCTGGATGCGCTGCGCCGGGCCAACCAATCCGTCACTACTCAGCTCAAGCGTAACGCCATCGCACTCACCAGCGACCTTATGCGCCGCGAGATCGAGAAGAAAACCCGTACCAGCATTGATGCGCTGGAAGAAAAAGCCATGCGTGATACCGCCACGGCCGCCGCAGGCGCCGGTTCGCCCGAGCAAGCCAAAGCGATACTGCGCAAAGCCCGCGGCAAGTTGATGACCGCCGCCGCCAACGGCGCAGATACGGCAACCTTAGAGGCCATGGTGCGGGACTTTGAACACCTGGCCAAACGTGCCGAGGAAACCCGCTCCCAGGCGAAAGCCGCCGAAGATGCACGGCTTGAGCGCAACGGGCGTTCGACATCCTCATAAACACGATATAATACATTGATATATATGAGTTTTCGCCTTGCGAACGTCGGATGGCGGAAACGGCTTGCTGCGCTTATTTGGTGTATCATAAGGCTTCGCGCTTAAAGCTTTCGTCTTAACGCTGTTTCGAAATTTGCGAGTTCGTCATGCCCGATGGTTCCGTCCTTCCCAACACCGATACGCTGCCCGATATCGACAGCTTCTTTCAGCCGACCCACAACGAAGTGGCGCGCCAAAGCTTTGTGAGCGCCCTGCGCAAGCACGTGCTGGTCGACAAGCTGAACGAAATGCACGACGTGTACGAGACCAAGAAAAAGGCAACCTTCACCAAAGCCAAAGGCCATGCGCCCAAGACGGGCGACGACGTGGAAGCCGCCATGGACGGTGAGATGTCGTACCGCGTTTACAGTGCGCTACGCTACAACGCCCAGGAAATGACCTGGGCCTCGGTGCAAGACGCTGTTGAGCGCAACCTGCCCGACATGATCGAGCTTGCAAAAAAAGCAGCGGCCGAAACCCCGGCCGGAGGTTCGTTGCGTCTGAATCCGAACCTGGAAATTCCGCGCTATGTCAGCGCGGTCGACGTTCACCTGATCCCAGGGTGCTTCCATAACGAATATACGGCCGATGACGTGGCGCAGGGTGCCGTGGTTTCTTTCGGCGGCATGGTGTTCAGCGGTGCTTTGGGCTGGCGCCTCGGCATGAAGGGCAAGTTCGGTGCTGTGGGTGAGTCGGTTGCCTACTACCTCAGTCAGAAATATCCGAACTTCAAGCCGCGCCGCATTCTCGACATCGGTACGTCATCGGCCAAGAACCTGATGCCCTATGCCGAGGTTTACCCGGACGCTGAGTTGTATGCGATTGATGTGGGCGCACCGCTGCTGCGTTACGGCCACGCGAAAGCTGAAGCGTCGGGCATTGCTGTGCACTTCAGCCAACAAAACGCTGAAGCCACCGATTTCCCGGATGGTCACTTTGACCTGATTGTCTCAAGCTTCTTCTTCCACGAGATTCCGGTGAAATCGACCAAGAAGATTTTGGCCGAGTGCCACCGCATTCTGTCGAAGGGCGGGATGATGGCACACATGGAATTGCCGCCGCGCAAGAACTGCGATCCGTATCTCAACTTCTATTGGGACTGGGACACGCTGAACAACAACGAGCCCTCGTACTCGGCGTTCCGTGCGTCGGACCCGAACGAATTGCAGGCGGGTGCAGGCTTTGACCGCAGCACAACCTACGAAATCACGGTGCCGAACCGCGCCACGTTTGGTGATGCGAAGTTCGCGCAGTTCATCAAGGGCGAAGTTCCGGCTCCGCGCCATGGCCAGGGCGGCTGGTACATCTTTGGTGCGACGAAAAGTTAATTACTCTGCGGCCAGTTTTATTCAGCAGCCTGTGCTGCTGCATTACCGGCGGGCCGCAGCGGAATAGCGTCAAGCGCCCAGCCTTTCGAGCTACGCCGTGCCGGAGATGGTATGGCGTAGCTTTTATTTTTGGGCGCGGCATCCAGCGCATCCAGGTCCATCAGCCAGCCCTTTGACTGCCAATCCCGTTGCCGTTCACGGTAACGGGTAATGACACGATCAGCGGGCACGATCACTTCTTCGGTCGGCGAGAGCGGCACAAAGAACGGCTGCACGCGCTCCATAACAACGCGGTCCTGGTTCATCACTTCACGCGTTCGCACATCCATACGTTCATCAGCGGCAGGATCGAGGGCAAAGTTGCGCGCCTGGAAGAAAAACTTGCGCGTATGAAAGGCATCGACCGGCGTGTTGAATGTATATTGGCGCGACCACGCGACCGGGCTGAATTGAATCCACGTATAAGTCGTCGTCGGGCCATGATGGCCTGATTCTGCTTCGGTGGTGAATCCGCTGCCGCGCACTTCGGCCTTCACGCTGCCTTGCGCGCCGGGGGTGACGAACGCCACCTTAGCGCCGGTGCCCCAATCGCGTTCAATCAGATCAATTTTCGGAATTTCGTAGTCCTCGCGGTCACCCTGGAAGCCCATAACCGGGTGAACAAATTCCGTATGTGCGGGGTCGAGCGTATTTTCCACGCCGCGCAGCGCATTCACTTTCCACAGCACCGACATGGTGGTCATGCGCCATTTAGGATCGCCCCATTCCGGGATGTCGATGATCGGCGGGCGTTCAGCCTCGGGCAGGTCGCCTAAGAAGCAAAACACGAGGCCATATTTTTCCTGGGTGGGGTAGCTGTCGACTTTCGCACGCGCCGGAATTTTGCCGTCCTTGCCCAGCGACGGAATTTTGGCGCACACGCCATCTGCGCCACGAAACTGCCAGCCATGATACGGGCACTCTATGGCATCGCCCCTCACCTTGCCGTGGGCCAGCGACGCGCCGCGATGCGTGCAGATGTTCGAGACACAATGCACTTTGCCCGCCGTGTCACGGAACAGGGCGAATTCCTGGCCCAGCATTTTTACATGCACCGGCGTGTCGGTGATGTTGCGGGATTCTTCGGCGGCGTACCAGAAATTGATGAACATTGTTATCGCTCTATTGAAGTGCAGATATATGCCGGTTTCGCTATGCTGCGTTAGCTTGCGCCCAAACACTTCAAGCGTAAACGCTGTATTTGAGATACCATTTGAGACCATGAAATCGGCACACCATGAAATCGGCACATCGCAAAAATGCTTTTCATATTCGCCTGAACCTTACGCCCACAGTGGCTTTAGGGCCGGGTAAGGCTGAATTGCTGGACAGAATTGCCGAGACGGGTTCGATTTCCGCCGCCGCCAAAGCCATGGACATGAGTTACCGCCGCGCCTGGCTGCTGCTGGACGAACTGAATAGCAGTTTCACGCAACCCGTTGTCGAAAAGACCAAAGGCGGTAAAGGCGGTGGCGGTGGCGCACGCCTGACGGCGTGGGGCCTGGACATGCTGAAGCTTTACCGCGAGATCGAAGCCAAATCGCGCAAAGCATCCTCCTCCGCGCTGGCCAAATTGCAGCAAAAACTGAGCCGTTAAACGTACGCGCACCCTAAACCGTCATGGACCCTGCGTTGACGATATATCTGTGAATATATATCGTCGTTGTATCTGCCCGAACACAACGGAGCCTCACATGATGCGCGCTTTTCGTCTTTTCATCACTACGCTAGCGTTGGCAGTCGCCACGGTTTCTGCGCGCGCTGAAACGCTGGTCTTTGCCGCCGCCAGCTTGACCGATGCGTTGAGCGACGTAGGTGCAGCTTACGAAAAGACTGGAAAGCCAAAGCCTGTGTTTTCGTTTGCCGCCAGTTCGGCCCTTGCGCGCCAGATTGAAAGCGGCGCCCCGGCGGCGATTTTCATTTCCGCCGATGAGCAATGGATGGATTACGTCGCCGAGCGCAAACTGATCGAGCCATCGTCACGTTTGCAACTTTTGGGAAACAGCGTTGTGCTGATTTCACCAGCTACCGATCCGCTGAATGTAAAGATCGGTCCGAATTTCCCGCTCGCCAAAGCCTTGGGTACCGGCAAGCTTGCGATGGGTGATCCGGATTCCGTGCCCGTCGGCAAATACGGCAAGGCGGCGTTGGAAAATTTAGGTGTCTGGGCCGACGTTGAGAAAAGTGTGGTGCGTGCAGAAAACGTGCGCGCAGCCCTAGCCTTTGTGGAGCGCGGCGAAGCCAAAGCGGGCATTGTCTATGCCACCGATGCGGCCGTCGCGAAGAACGTGAAAGTGGTCGATACCTTCCCGGCGGCCAGCCATCCGGCCGTCACATACCCGGTGGCGCTGCTGGGCAGCGCTCCATCTGCCGAAGCCAAAGACTTTTATGCATATCTGACGGGCGCTTCTGCTAAAGACATCTACCGCCGTTACGGGTTCACAGTAAAATAGCGCGTGTTTGATCTTTCACCGTCCGATCTTGATGCCATTTACCTCAGCCTGAAAGTCGGGCTGTGGAGCGTGATCGTCAGCCTGCCATTTGCCATGGCGCTGGCCTACCTGCTCGCGCGCGTGGAATTTGCGCTCAAGCCCGTCGTCAGCGCGCTCATTCTACTGCCGCTGGTATTGCCGCCAGTGGTGACGGGCTTCCTGCTGCTGCTGGCGTTCGGCAAGAACGGCCCCGCCGGGCAGTTCTTGGACCACTGGTTCGGCATCACCATTGCCTTCAAATGGACTGGCGCCGTTGTGGCCGCAGCCGTAATGGGCCTGCCGCTGATGGTAATGGGCATGCGCATTTCCATCGAAAGTGTCGATCACCGCCTGGAAATGGCCGCACGCACATTGGGGGCGGGCCCTTGGCGCACATTCTTCTCGGTGACGCTGCCGCTCTCGTTCCCCGGCATCCTGGCGGGGTCGATCCTGTCCTTTGCGCGCAGCTTCGGCGAGTTCGGCGCGACCATCACATTCGTCTCCAACATTCCCGGTGAAACGCGCACGTTGCCGATTGCGATCTATAGCCTTTTGCAAACACCGTCGGGTGATTCAGGTGCTTTAAAACTATCGCTGATCGCCATTGCTGTAGCGCTGGTCGCCATTATCGCGGCCGAAGTGCTGAACCGCCGCCTGCCCAAATCGACGGGGCGCGACGATGCTTGAAGTGAATGTCTCCGTCATGCGCGGTGAATTGACGATCACGGCATCGTTCAAAGCCGACACAGGTGTAACAGCGCTGTTCGGGCACTCGGGTGCGGGTAAAACCACGATCTTGAACATGATCGCAGGCGTGGTGAAACCACGCACGGGAAAGATCACGCTGAACGGCACAACACTGTTTGATGCACAACGCATCAACGTGCCCCCAGAGCACCGCCGCATCGGTTATGTGTTCCAGGACCGCCGCCTGTTCCCGCACCTGTCGGTGCACAGCAACCTGCTGTACGGCTTTAACCTGCTTGCCCAGAACTTGCGCGCACAACAGCCCGACGACGTGATTGCGTTGCTGGACTTGGCCCCGCTGCTGGCGCGCAAACCCGCCAACTTGTCGGGCGGCGAGCAGCAGCGGGTTGCCATCGGCCGGGCGCTGCTGACCAGTCCGCAACTGCTGTTGATGGACGAGCCCCTGGCCTCGCTCGATTCTGCCCGGAAAGGCGAAATCCTGCCCTACCTGGAGCGCCTGCGGGATACCATCAGGCTGCCGATCATTTATGTCTCGCACGACGAGCGCGAAGTGCAGCGGCTGGCGGCGGTTACAATTCCGGTGGTTGACGGTGTTGCCGGCCCCTTGGGCCCTTAAGCCAAACCCTTATTTCCCTTGGGCTTTTTGCCGCAGCAGGCACCCCAAGACGAAAACCAACCGGGCGGTATGATTCTGAAATCACACGGTTTTTGCCCGATTTATCCGAAAGATTTATACCACGGAGCGGTCGCAACAGACTGATCTATCGTGGTATTCTTCTCGTAGGATTATCTGAGACACCAAGTTTTTTTAAGACACCCGATGTTTGCGGCTGCCGCCACCGCAACCTGAATTAACATCGCAATGAATTGAAGTGCGGGGAGATAAAACATGTTCATCAATTTCTGGTACCCGGTCTGCAGCACGGCCGAACTGACCTCGAAGCCAATTCGCGTCACGATTCTGAAGCACGATTTCGTTGCGTTCCGTGACAATAAAGGCCGCGCCGCTGTTCTGTCGGACACCTGCGTTCATCGCGGCGGCTCATTGGCCGGCGGTAAAACCAAGGAAGACGGCACGGTGCAGTGCCCGTACCACGGCTGGCGGTTTAATGCCGAAGGCGAGTGCACCCGCATCCCGTCGTTGGGCATTAAAGCCAAGGTCCCGGGTCGCGCCCGCGTCGACAGCTATCCGGTGCAAGAAAAGTACGGCGTGGTATTCGCCTTCCTGGGCGACCTTCCTGAATCAGAACGCCCGCCGATCCTGGAAATTGATGAAGTCGGCCAACCCGGATGGCGTTCGACCGTTGTGTCGTTTGATGTGGACTACCACTACGAACGCTCGATTGAGAACGGCCTGGACCCGGCCCACAACGAATATGTGCACACCACCCACGGCTATCAGGGTGAGCGCGAGGAAGAATACAAAGTCAACGAACTGGAGCCGCACCGCAACAACCCGTGGGGCTTTGGGTTCATGCACACGTTCGATGCCCCGCCCCTGCGCAACTGGCTGATGAAGCGCTTCCGCCCCACCGGCGGCAAGATGCAAGCCGGCTCGGGAACCGTCGGGCCCAACCACATGTGGACCTTCATCCACCTGTCCGAAAAGAACTTCATGCATCAGTACATGTTTGAAGCGCCGATCTCGGAAAGCAAAACCCGCGTCTTCCTGGTCAACTTCCGCAACATTGGCGTGACCAAGTACGAATTCCTGAACAACTTCATCGACAAGAAGGTGAATGAACGCAACATGTTCATCGCCGGTCAGGACATCGTGGTCGTCAACAAGCTGAAACCGATTCTGACGCCGTCGTCGCGCACCAAGGAACTGTTGATGCCGCACGACAAGGTCATCCTGCAATACCGCGACATGCTGGACAGCTTCGAAGCGCGCGGCTGGCGCATTGACCTGGATGCCGTGAACGCGGCCCACGCCAAAGGCGACATCATTCACGCCATTCCGTCACCGTCGCGCCGCACCGACAAAGGCTGGGTGCTTGACCCCGTGCCGCTGGTGCCGCCGCAGAAGACTCTCGCGCAAGCTGCCGAATAACGCTTTGCTGAATAACGGGGCGTCAAACCCCTTCGTTGTCAGCCTTGACGGCGAGTTGTTAGCGAAATCAAGCGGCGGCCTCCACACTCGGGGCCGCCGTTTTTATTTATGAGCTTTCTTTTGGTCCATTGGACCAACTCCTGGGAGGGATATATCAGATGTACATGAATTTCTGGTACGCCGCTGCTGAAAGCCACGAACTGGTGGCCGGCACGCCGATGCACATCAAAATGCTGGGCCAGGAATTCGTGCTGTTCCGTGACAGCGCCGGCAAAGCACATCTGCTCTCGAACATCTGCGTGCACCGCGGCGCATCGTTGGCGCATGGCAAAGTGAAGGGCGACACGATTGAGTGCCCCTACCACGGCTGGCAATTCCAGGGCAAAGACGGTGTGTGCACCAAGATTCCATCGTTGGGCAAAGACGGCAAAATCCCGGCCCGCGCGAAAGTCGACAGCTACCCGGTCGAGGAACGTTATGGCCTGATCTTCACCTTCTTAGGCGATCTTCCTGAATCTGAACGCCCGCCGTTGATGGATATCCCGGAATGGGACGATGCGAAGTGGCGTTTTACCAGCATGAACTATACGTGGCGTGCCGATTGGCAGCGCGCCATGGAAAACTCGCTCGATCCCGCACACACTGAATTCGTCCATCCGTCGATGGGTTATCAAGGGGACCGCGAAGATTACGAAGTGCCTGAACTTCAGATCATCGAACACGACTGGGGTGTGGGCACGATGACGCAATTTGTCTCACCAGACCTGCCTCACGAGAAAATGCGCGGCCTGAAAGGCGAAGGCCAGATGGAAGCCGGCTCCACCACCTGGGGCATCGGCCAATCCGTCACGCGACTGCACTTCACGCCTGTGATGTGGGCGCATCAGTACACCTACACCACACCAATCGACGAACTGCACATCAAACGTTATTTCCTGCAGGGCCGAAACTTCCGCATCGAAGAACACATGGACGCCCCGGTGAACGAGCGCAACGCTGTGATCGTCGATCAAGACAAAGTGGTTGTCACCCGCCTTGAGCCGTTCAATACGCCAGCCTCATCGACCGAAGAAGTGATGGTGAAGTCGGACACCGTGATTGTGCGCTTCCGTGAAAAGCTGAAAGCCTTTACCGCAAAAGGCTGGAAGATTGATGTGGACGCGATCAGCGCCACCAAGCACAAGAAAGCCTACGCCATTCCGTCGCCCGCACGCCGTACCAATAAGGGCTGGGCGCTGGATGCGGTGCCGACCGTGAGCGTCGACGCCGTGGCGCCGCAAGTCGCGGCCGAATAGCGTTCTACTTCTTGGTGATGCGGTAAAGCTCGTTACCAATATCGCCGGTAACATAAATCGCGCCGTTTTTGGTGATGGTTAGACCCGTCGGCAAAAACGGTGCGGGAACCTGGGGGCCCACATCCAGGCCAATGTTAAGCCCCTCCGCCAGAGTTTCCTGCGGTTTCTTGCCCGAGGGGTCGATAGCGATCACACGCTTGGCCCCCACTTCGGCAACTATCAGGCGCCCATCGGCTGCTAACGCCACGCCCTCGGGCCGCTTCAATCGACGCGCGATAATGGTACGTTCGTTGGTCTTCGTATCAACGCGACTAAGGTCGCCGTTTACGTACTGCCCTTTTTTGTCTTTCTTGCCGTACTCGGTGACATAGAACACGCCGTCGCCTGCGGCAGCCAGCCCCACGGGGCCTTCCAGCCCCCAGGCGGCCTGCTTGCGCGTATGGGGCTCATCGTTGGCCACATGCATCAAACGATCAGAGCCAAAGTCGGCGACGATAAATCCATCGGCAACCGGCTCAATTTCGTATGGCGCCGCAAAGCCCGGCAAGTTCGCGACCAGTTTGCCCGTCGCGCGCTCGATGATCTGCACCGTGCCGAAAGGCCAGAAGTTCGAGAGAATGTAGTGATCGCCCGCCACCGCCAAACTTGTGGCCCCAGCCACGCCGGGCCCACGCGGAATTGGCGTGACGCTTCCAGACACAGGATCAACGATGCGCGGGCCCCAAGAATCGGCCAGAATAATCTGCTCACGGCCGTCCTGTTCAATCACCGTCGCCGTGCCGGGCGCACTGATGTTGCCCCACGTGATCCGGCGCGTGGCCCCCGTTTCGGGGTTCACTTCGGTAATGCCGTTAAAGGATGAACTTGAGACATAAATAAAATCGTTGGGCGCGATGGCGAGATTATCGGCCGGCGGCGGCACGGTTGCGAGCAACTGCCGCGATTTGCCGTCGGGCGACAAGCGCATCAGTTCACCCGTCACGTAGTCCAGCGCAATCACGCGGCCTTTTGAATCAAGGTTCACCGCAGACGGCTGCATGAAGCCCGTGGCCACGTCGGTCATGGCCCCGGTTTCGATATTCACCTTCACAATCTTGCCCTTGAAGAACAGCGGGCCGTAAAGCGAATTGTCGGCTGCAATTTCAAAACCGTTGAGCCCACCGATTTTTTCGGCCACCGCACGGGGCGGATTCTCGGGGTTATTGAGATCGATCTCGTATAGGCCATCGCCGCCAAAAATGCGCGTCACAAACAAGCGGCCGTCTTTGGTATAGTTGATGGAATTCACGCCCGGCATGTCCTTGGCCAGCGTGACAATACGCCCCTCGGGCGTGCGCGCGAAAATCGAGGCAAAGCTACCCGCCGTCCACGTCAGCGTACCGTCCGGTCCAAAAGCCAAGTCATCAGCTGTGCCCTTGGGGGCGCCGACATATGTCGTGACTTCGTCCGACTTGAGATCGACGCGATAAATGGAATGCCCCGTCAGGCTGGCCGCATACAGCGCACCATCGGGCCCGAAGGCCAGGCCATGAACGCCATGCATGGGGGATGCGGGTACAACCACTTCGGTTTTATACTCTGTGGCAATTGCAGGAGCAGACACCGCAATAAGGCAGCCAAGAATGGCGCTGAGTTTGACCAAAGCTCGCATTATCAACCCTTCTGCAACCGTTGACGCATGTAGTTTGGCGCAAACCGCGCAGGCCGCACTATAGCCCGGATCGACCACTGACCAAGTGTCGAGCGGTGACGGCACACGGCATAGCTGTGTGCGATGCAAAAACTTGCGTACTCGGTTATCGCATATGCACCATTGATACAGCGCTTTAAGTCGACAAAGCCTGCACACACCCCCTAATCTGCTGCAAACACTCTGCCCCTGGGGGACTTTATGAACATTCGGTTTTACGCTGCTATGGCAGTGATGGGTTTTGCATTGGCGACAGCGCCCTTGGCGCCGGTTTACGCGCAAGAAGATGCGCCGAAAGAAAAGCCCGACGACAAGAAAGACGACCACAAAGACGCTGGCAAAGGCGACAAAAAAGAAACGCCCAAAACATTCACGCGCGAATTCTCAGGCACCTTTAACGGCGCAGCCGTGACTTATGTCGCCACAGCGGGCGAGACATTCCTGAAGAACGACAAGGGCGAAGATATCGCTTCGATCTTCACGACCGCCTACACGAAAAAAGACTCTGGGGACGCGAAATCACGCCCGGTGACCTTTGTGTTCAA
>JAEUKL010000237.1 GCA_016793005.1 Rhodospirillaceae bacterium
GAACCAGGAAGAAATTACGGCGGTGGGTGATAAAGCGCGGCTTGACGTGCTGATCCCGTCGGGTGACTTGGTGTTCGCGCCGCGTGTAGGTTTTCGTAATCCAAAGAAGGTCGAGCGCCGTAATGTTGATGTGGATGCCACTGCGTTGAAAGTCGGCACGCATCACGGGTCAACGTTCTACGAGCACCAGAAATTCAATGCCGCCGTGCGCGGGGCTGGACCAGTGGAAGTGACCGCACACGATGGCTTGATGGCGGTCGCTATCGGTACGGCGGCCGAGATTAGCGCGCGCGAAAAACGTGCAGTCGAGATGAAAGAGTTGGGATTCTAGAAAAGGCGTATGCCGCTGACTGTAAGTCCAGTGCCGGTGTGTGCCCGACGTTTGCGATAGAAAAAGTTAGGTAAAAGAAATTTCCATCGCGTTGGGTTTGTGAAGGATAAGCGCCTCTAGGGCTGGCCAAGTGCGGGTAACGCTGTGGTTCGCTGTTCCTGAAGTGGCGGTTTGAGGTCATGTCCAAGGCGACGGAAGGGGATACCCCGTAACCCAGGGGACGTCCGGTGCGGCCATGCGGTCGCGGCTGGAGTCCCTTTTAACAGGGCGAGATATGACAGCGTTAGACACCCAAAATGAACTGAGGGGGAGTATGATGAAAAAAACGACCTTACTGACCGGAGCCAGCCTTGTGGCCCTGTTCGTGGCGAGCGCGGCGTACGCCCAGCCCGTCGAAGAAATTATCGTCACCGCGCAAAAGCGTGAACAGCGCCTGCAAGACGTGCCGGTGGCCGTTTCGGTGATTTCGGGCGATGCCATCACCGCCACGGGTGCGGTGAACATTGAAGGCGCCCAGTACCTGGTGCCGACCTTAAACTTCCGTAAGTCGGGCACCACCATCAACCAATCGCTTTATATGCGTGGCGTCGGTACCGCGACATTCTCGCTGGCCGGCGAACCTTCGATCTCGACTGTTGTGGACGGCGTGGTCTACAGCCGCGCGGGCGAGGCTTTCAGCGACTTGATCGACATCGAGCGCCTGGAAGTGCTGCGCGGGCCCCAAGGCACGCTGTTCGGCAAAAATACCTCAGCAGGCGTGGTCAACATCGTCACCAAGCGCCCCAGCGATGAGCAGGGCGGTTATGTGGAAGCGGGCTACTTCACGGGCGGTGATGAATATCGCCTGCGCGGCGCCGTCGACTTGCCGCTCAGCGACAAAGTGAAAACCCGCTTCACGGGTTTTTACGGCAACTATGACGGTAATATCCGCAACGTCTTCAATAACGAGCGCGTGAACGGTTACGAGCACTACGGTGCGCGCGCTGTCATCGCCATTGAAGCGACGCCGGATTTGAACCTCACCATCATTGGCGACTACCGCAAGGCCGATGACGACGGTTACGCCGAGTTGATCGGCACATTGCCGACCAATGCCACCGCTTCTGTATTGCCGACACCACAAGGCGACAAGACGCGTTCTGTGAATCAGGATTTGGTGACGTCGACGAAGGAAAAAGGCGGCGGCATTTCGCTGCAGGCTGATTACTCTGTCGCCGATCATACGCTGACCTATATCGGCTCATACCGCGAGTACGACAATACCGAAGTGCGCGACGGTGATTGGCTGCCGCGCGCGTATGTGGGCTTCAACCAACTGCACGATGTGGGCCCGCAAACCAGCGATACCCTGACGCAAGAAGTGCGTTTGACGTCGCCGTCGGGCGAAGCCTTGACGTACGTGCTCGGCGCTTACTACTCGCGCGCCGAAACAGAGCGTACCTTCACGCGCAATGACATCGTGTGCACGTCGGCCACAGCCGTCACCGGCTTGGTGCCGTGCACCACGACCGGCCTGACAGTTACGCAGCCGACCGGCACCGCCACGTTTGGGTCGACCTTCAAGAACTATGCACTGTTC
>JAEUKL010000287.1 GCA_016793005.1 Rhodospirillaceae bacterium
GTGGAAAGATAAACCCAATAAAAAAGAACTACTTAACCCGGCTCCCGGAAGTAACGCTTAAGCTTCAACCGCGGTCTTAAGACGGGGCCTTAAGCAGCGGTAATCTGGCGCGGGTGGCTTTGCACCTGTTTTTTTGCCCCTCTTCGTGATAAGTTATGCACATATCCGTCGGGGAACCCGGCGGATTTATTTTTCTCCGCCGTCCTTCAGCGGCCCTTTGCGGTAACTCATTGATTTATCGCATTTTTTCGGCCAACGGCGGGGTTAGGCCCGTTCAGCCCGACCCGGTGACGCCGGAGGCGGGTAAGCCTGGATCTTAAGAGGAAGAACCGGCCCGTAGGCACGGGACCGGTCGGTTGGGGGATCAGGCCCCGTGGACGACCTAAATAACCCATGGTGTGGAGTGAGAGACCGAACATGCCCAAAACAGCAACAAAAGCAAAAGAGATCAAAACCGTTCTGCCGTTCTCGGCCGGCGATTTCGTCGTCTATCCGGCGCACGGCGTCGGCAAAGTCACCAGCATTGAAGCGCAAACCATCGCCGGTCAGAAGGTCGAGCTGTTCGTCATCAGCTTCGAACGCGACCGCATGACCCTGCGCGTCCCCGTCCGTAAGGTTGAAAACTCCGGCCTGCGCAAGCTGTCCACCCGCAAGGTGATGGAAGCCGCGCTCACCACACTCAAGGGCCGCGCCCGCGTGAAGCGCGCCATGTGGAGCCGCCGCGCCCAGGAATACGAAGCCAAAATCAACTCGGGCGATCCGGTGTCGATTGCCGAAGTGGTGCGCGATTTGCACCGCGGCGCCACACAGCCCGAACAATCCTACAGCGAACGCCAAATCTACGAGCAAGCGCTTGAGCGTTTGGCTCATGAAATGGCCGCCGTCGAGAAGATCAAGCCGGAAGCCGCCACCGCCAAGTTGGAAAAGCTTCTGAACGCCGCCTAATCGGTCGTTCGATATATTTTTAAACGGCTCCGATGTTCGCATCGGGGCCGTTTTTGTTTTCGCGACACGTGTTAGAAATATGGATGCACACATTCAAATTTCTACTCGCACTGCTTTTTGTCGCCGTTGCTCCCGCGTTCGCCGCACCGCCGGATGCTTTGCAAAAAGGCGACAGCGGTGTTGTAGCGGCAGTAGTCGATGGCGATACGGTTCGGTTAAAAGAGGGTCGGTTAAAAGATGGCGCAGCTGACATTCGCCTAATTGGGATGCAGGCCCCCAAACTGCCTTTGGGTCGCAAAGGTTTCAAAACCTGGCCCCTGGCCGATGACGCCAAAGATGCCCTGGAAAAGCTGGTGTTGAACCGTGATGTCACCGTGCGCTTCGGCACGGTCACGCGCGACCGCAATGGCCGCACGCTTGGCCATCTTGTGCGCAGTGACGGTTTATGGATCCAGGGTGAAATGCTGCGCCAGGGTATGGCGCGGGTGTACACATTCCCGGACAATCGCAAGCTCGCTGGCGAAATGCTAGCGCTGGAAGCCGAGGCGCGCAAAGCCAAGCGCGGCATCTGGGCACACCCATTTTATGCCGTGCGCGATGCTGCATCGCCGTCACTTAGTGACGACAAAGGCACCTATCAGATTGTCGCGGGCACGGTGAAAGACACCGCCAAAACCAAAGACCGCATTTATGTGAATTTCGGGGATGACTTCCGCAGCGACTTTACAATCGCCATCGAGAAGCGTGATTGGAAAATCTTTGAAGGGTCGAACGTCGACTTACTTGCGCTGAAGAACAAAACCGTCGAAGTGCGTGGGTGGATTACCATGCGCAACGGCCCGATGATCGAAGCCACGCACCCGGAGCAGGTTGCGATGCAGTAAAGCCATACCTGTCACCCCCGTGAAAACGGGGGTCCATTTTTTTGTGGTGCGTGAATGAAATGTGGATTCCCGCTTTCGCTGACCTTCGCGTGCGCTGCGGCCGGCTCGCGGGAATGACAGTAAGGCATCAAATAGAGGCTTAAGCCACGCGCCGTTCATCGACCAATGTAATCTGAAACAGCTTCTCGTTCTTAAACCAGTTCCACGTGCGGCCGCGGTCGTTGTTGTTCTTGGCCAGGTGAATGGCCTCCAGCACATCTACACCCGGTTGGTCTTCAAACCAGAATCGCATGTTAAGCGTGCGGTCGTTCAGCTCCTTCACCCACCCTGAAATGCGCCCCTCAAACGTCACCATGCCGTCTTTGTACTGGCCCTCGTACACCAGTTCGCGCGTGCGGCCATCGGCCCAGGTGTAATAACTCTCCTGGCGATAGGTAATGCCGCCATTGCCGTCATCCGGGAACAGCGCGTTGATGCGAAAATCGTATTGGTCCAACAACTGCATTTGCGGGGTAATGAACCGGTAGGTTCCGGCCCAGGTTCCGGCGTGACGCGTCAACAACGGCATTTTCTCTTTGATGATCGACACTTAACCCGCCCTCCCGAAGAAATGTGGCCACAGCCTAGACCATTCATTCGGAAGCGTGTACCAACCGCGCGGCTTAAACAACGGCTTTTGCGTACTCGACCCGGCCCATGATTCTCACGCCCATCGCACCTGAAGCGCTGCCTGGCATCCTCAAGGCCTTTGAACAGGGCCTGGGCGATGACGTTTTTGCGCGTGCCGTGTTTCAGCGCATTGCGGCCACGTTGCAATATGCGCCAGATCTGAAAGCTGATCTGCATGCGGGCCGTCAAAAAGCGATTGATCTGGCCGTGCGCAAGGGCATTCCGGTGTGTGATGAAGACCCGGCTGTCGCGTTCAGTTGGGATGGCCACGTGATCCGCACGCGCTCGGAAACCAGCGTTGTATTTCACGAAATCGCCCATTGGCAGATCGCGCCAACTGAAAGACGCGCGCTGTACGATTTTGGTTTAGGGGCAGGCCCAGAGTCAGGCCGCATCGATGACGCCAATAAAGTCGTGTGCGTCGACAATGCGACCAAAGAAGAGGAAGAGAATCTCTCCTCACTTCTCGGCATCCTGTGGGAAGTGGAACACGACGAACCGGCCATTCTGGCCTTCGCCGAACAGAATTGGCTGGAACTTCCCGACAGCGCTTACACACCGCGCCACTTTGCGCGGTGCTTGAATGACCTACGAACGCGCGGTGTATTGCCGTCGTCCTTCGCGGATCAGGCGGCTGCTTTGGGCTTGTTGGCCCAAGCCGCATAAGCAGCATACAACGCCGGCAGCACGATCAGCGTCAGCACGGTTGCACCTGCAAGTCCGCCGATAATCGTAATCGCCATAGGGCCCCAGAAGGCGCTGCGCGCCAGCGGGATCATGGCCAGCATGGCGGCGGCGGCCGTTAAGATGACGGGGCGTGCGCGATGAACAGTCGCATCAATGATCGCAGCTGTGGTGTCCATGCCGTGCGTTATGTTGATGTCGATCTGCTCCACCAAAATCACTGAATTGCGCATGATCATGCCTGCCAAGGCAATGGCGCCCAAGGTGGCCACAAACCCAAAGGGCTGCTGAAAAAGTAAAAGCGCAACCGTCATGCCGATTAAGCCCAGGGGGGCCGTCAGCACCACCAGCAGCAACTTGCCGAAACTTTGCAACTGCACCATCAAAATGGTCAGCATGATCAGAATCATGGTCGGCACCACCACGCCGATAGACTTCTGAGCTTTGGCGCTTTCCGAGGCGGCGCCGGCCACTTCAATGCGCATACCGGCCGGCAATTGCGCGCGGACATTACTCAGGGCCTTATCTATCTCGGCGGCGACAACAGGGGCTTGCGTGCCGTCGGCAATATCGGCGCGGACAGTCAGGGTAAGGTCGCGATTGCGGCGCGCCAGGACCGGGCTCTCAAAGCCTGGCTTTACCGCCGCCACCTGATCCAGTGTCAGCGATTTCACAGTGCCGTCGGCCATATCAATAGAAATATTGAAAGTGCCGATGTTTTCCAGGTTCAGGCGTTCTTCCGGTCGCGCGCGCGCCACGACCTGGATCAACTCGGTTCCATCCAGAACTTCGGCCACCGATTGCCCGGTCAGAATTGTATTCAGCGGCTGCGCTAAATCTTCCGCCGTCAGCCCCAGGGCTTGCGCGCGCGCCCGGTCGATCTGCAGCGTCATGTTCTTGGACTGCTCGAACCAGTCATAATTTATGTCGCGTAAGTGTTTGTTGGCGCGGAACACGTCACGCACTTTCTCGGCCTGCGCGCGGATCGATACCGGGTCGCCGCCCATGACGCGGAATTGCACCGGGTAACCCACTGGCGGTCCGTTTTCCAGGCGCGCCACGCGGCCCGTCACGTCGGTCCACTCTTCGTCGAGCGCCTTTTGAAGACGTGCCATCACGCGCTCACGCGCTTCTATGCTCCGTGTCATAATGACGGCCTGGGCATAGGCCACATCGCGCTGCTCAGGGTTCAGCGGCAGATAAAAGCGCGGACCGCCCGAGCCCACATAGACTGATGTGTGCGCAACGTCTGGATCTTTTGCCAGCTTTTCTTCAAGGCGCTTGGCGGCCGCTTCGGTTGCACTGATGGATGACCCGCCGGCCAGGCGCATGTCCACCACCACTTCGGGGCGCGACGCCGCCGGGAAGAATTGCTGCTGCACCAGGCCAAAGCCAACGACGGAAACCGCAAAGGCAATCACGGTTGCGGCAATCACTTTGCGGTGGTGCGCAACAATCCACGCTACAACGGCGCGGAACTTCAGATAGATCGGCTTGTTGTACAGATCGTGAGCCGCATCGCCGTGCTTATGCATTTCCGGCAATAGGGCGTGGCCCAGAAACGGCGTGAAAATGACGGCCGTAAACCACGACACAATCAGCGCAATTCCCACCACCCAGAAAATCGTTCCGGTGTATTCACCGGCGGATGACTTTGCGAATCCGACCGGAATAAATCCTGCGGCCGTGACCAATGTGCCCGTCAACATTGGAAATGCGGTGGATGTGTAGGCGTAGCTGGCCGCACTGATGCGGTCCATGCCTTCTTCCAATTTCACAGCCATCATTTCCACGGCAATGATGGCGTCATCGACCAATAGGCCCAGGGCGATGATCAGTGCGCCCAAGGAAATGCGGTGCAGATCGATGCCTGAAATCTTCATCACAACGAACGTCGTCGCCAGCACCAGCGGTACGGACAGTGCGACAACAATGCCGGTGCGAACCCCCAGCGATAAAAAGCTTACGGCCAGCACAATGGCTAATGCTTCTAGCAGCGAGCGGGAAAACTCGCCAATCGAGTCTTCAACTACGCGGGGCTGATCGGCCACCTGTTCCACGTCGATGCCGGCCGGCAGTGCTGCTTTCACATCGTCCATGACTTTGGCCAGGCCTTCGCCCAAGGCCAGAATGTCGCCGCCTTTGGTCATCGACACAGCCAGGCCAATGACCTGCTTGCCGTTAAAGCGCATCAGGAAACTCGGCGGGTCTTCGTACCCGCGTTTGATATCGGCGATGTCGCCGAGCCTGATTGTTTTGCCGTTGGCGACGATGGGCAGCGCCGCAATGGCGGTTTCACGTTGGTGGCTGCCGTCCAGGCGCAAGACAACGCGTTCGCTGGGAGTTTCCACCACGCCAAAGGGCACAACGGCTGTTTGCTTGCGCAGGCCCGCAATCAGTTCGTTGGTCGAAAGGCCAAGCGTTGAAATGCGCTGGTGCGAAAATTCCACGAATATGCGCTCGGCCTGATCGCCAACCAGGTTCACCTTCGCCACGCCGGGCACGCTTAAGATTTTCTGGCGCACGGCCTCGACGTATTTCTTCAACTCGGCGGGGGTGAAGCCATCGGCAGAGAAGGCGTAGATGTTGCCGAAGGTGTCGCCGAAATCATCGTTAAAGTATGGCCCGCGCACGCCCTGGGGCAGTCGGCCCTTCATGTCCGAGACGCGCTTGCGCACCTGATACCAGCCGTCGGCCACGGCCGGGCGGGGGGCATCCTGGCGCAAGGTGAGCGTAATGATGGCGCTGCCGGGGCGTGACACGCTGGTGACGTAATCGAACCACGGCACTTCTTGCAGCGTCTTTTCCAACTCGTCGGTGACTTGCTCTTCCATCTCTTGCGCCGTCGCACCCGGCCACTCGGCGCTGATGATCATCGAGCGCACCAGGAACTCGGGGTCTTCAGAGCGGCCCAAGCTGTTGAACGACTGAACCCCGGCGACCGTCAGCGCAATGATCGCGAACAGAATCAGCGCACGGTGCTTCAAGGCCCAGGCCGAAAGATTTAACGACGTCATGTGCCACCAAGCGGAATGTAGTGTTGGAACCGGTGGTGGCTCTTTCAGAACCACCCCAAGGTTTTATTGGAACCGGCGATGACTCTTTCAGAGTCATCGCCGGGAAGGCGGCCTACTCCCTTGAGGTTGAGGGGGGAGGGCGGGAGCAGGCGCCGAACCGAAAAGTGAAATCAGATCCCCAAACCGAAGCTTTTTATTATTTAAAGTGCTGCGTTCTGTTGCAGCGGGCGAACCTTTTGCGCAGCGTTCAGCTTATGCACGCCTGCGGTCACAACCACGTCACCATCCGTCAAGCCCGATGATACCAGGGCCGTCGTGCTGCGATAGCCAGAGACGGTGACAGGCACCAGTTTCAAATCGCCGGCGGTGTTGACGGTCCAGACATTGGGCTGGCCGTTGCTTTCGAACACCGCACTTAACGGCACTTCAGCAACTGTCACGTCAGACTTGGCGGCCAAGGTTAAGGTCGCACTCATACCGATCTGCCAATTCGCCGGCATGTTATCCAAGGCAAAGCGCACGGCATAGGTACGTGTCACGGGGTCTGCACTGGCAGCCACTTCACGCACGCGGGCTGAGATCGACTGGCCCGGTTGCGACCATACTGACACTTTGGCATCAGCGCGCTGTAAGTCGGTCAGGCGCGTTTCGGGAACGCTGACGGCCACATCCAACTGTGCGGTGCGGGCGATGGTAATGGCTGTTTGGCCAGCGGCAACAACCTGACCGGGCTCGACGGCGGTGGCGGTCACGACACCAAAGTCATCGGCAACCAGGGTTGAGTATTCCAGCTGGTTCTTGGCCAACTGCGCCTGGCTTTGCGCATCCTTCAGACGGGCGTCAGCCGCATCCAGTGTATTCACGCGCTTATCGTAGACGGCTTGCGAGAAGGCCGGGCTGTCTTTGATCTGCGTATAACGCTTCACATCAATGCGGGCTTGCTCGGCGTCGGCCAATGCTGCGCGCACTTGCGCGTCGGCCGCTTTCAGGCGCAGGTTCAAATCATCCTGCTCCAACTTCGCCAAGACGGTGCCGGGCGATACAGTGTCGCCCACTTTTACATGCCGCGCAGATACTTTACCGGCAACGCGGAAGCCCAGTTGGCTTTCGCGTTGCGACTGAATGGTGCCGGGGTAGCTGGCCGCAGCCGCAGTGTCGCTCAAGCTGACCACAGTGGTGCGGACCGGACGAATGGTATCGGGCGGTGTGGCCGACTCGACATCGCATCCACTTAAAGCCACCGCCGTGCATAACAGCACAAAGCCGACCAGGATCGGACTCAGCGACACTGTAGTATCGGAGACACGGGCGACGAGGCCGCGCTTGCTGGCGGCTTTTGGCTGCAATTGGCCAACAGGTGATTGCTGCGATGCGGTAGCCATAGCTTTACCCTCAACCTTGAGATACTCTGTAGTGTAACCTACATTACATTTATGAATGTAGCCTTGATTACATAAACAGGCAATGTGGTAAGTTGAATAAGAGCTATGCGTTATGTGCGTAACGTTGCGGGTCGCGAATAAGTCAAAATAAACCCATGAAACAGAAGCAAAAACAACGTCTTAAGAGTGACGAACGAAAATGCGCCATGCTGGATGCGGCGCGTGGGCTGTTCCTGGCGAAGGGTTTCGCGGCCACCAGCCTGGACGACGTTGTGGCTAAATCCGGCGGGTCCCTGACGACGCTCTATCAGCTTTTTGGCAACAAAGAGGGCTTGTGGCGGGAACTGGTGCTGTCCCACTGCGAGCGCATATCGGAGCCCATGCAGGACGGTGCCGCCGATCAGGACCACCCCGATCATCAGAAGGGCCCACCGGCGGTGGTGCTGCGGGACGTGGCCGCACGGCTGATGGCGTTGAAACTGGGGCCCGATGTCAGTGCGGGTATCCGCATCGTCATGACGGAAGGCTCGAAGTTTCCGGAACTCGCGCGCCTGTTGTACGAGAACGGCCCTATGTCGGGCACGAAGTCGGTGGCGGCGTATCTGACCAAGCAGGTCGAAGCCGGTACGCTTGAAATCCCCGATGTTGATCTGGCCGCAGAACTCTTTTGCAGCATGGCGTCCGGTGACCGACACTTGTGGACGGCCTGCGGCATCAACGTCGACATGTCACCCGAAGCGCTGAACCGCCATCTGGATGAAGTGGTGCGTGTATTCCTGGCGGCTTACCAAAAGAAAAGCTGAGTTTTCTTTTTGATCTTAATCCGCGAGATCAAGTTTGTCGTAGGCGATCACGCCATGCGCATCTTCGAAACCGCGCAGCTTTCCACTAAGCCCTGTGAAGCGCTGACCTTCGTAGATAAACAACGATGCGGCTTCGTCGTGGTACCAGGCCATAATCTCCTGGCGCAGCTTTAAGGCTTTCGCAGGGTCGCGTTCGGCCAGCGCTTCTTTGATCTTCGGCATAATGCGTTCATCGCAATAGAACGGCTCGCGGCGCAGACACGAATGAATGCGAAGCGGGCGAATGGCGTCGATGTTAGGATCGGCCGGATACGTCACGCTGAAGACGTCGGTCGGGAAAGTTGCGCGGCTTAAGTGATTCAAAAACTGCGGCACAGGTGTTGTGCGAATTTCCACCTTCACGCCCACCGCAGCCAGGTCGGCTGCGATCCGCTGATGAATCTCGGTCTCGGCCCCCACAGCGCTATTGGTGGTCAGCATCGTCAGCGAAAAGCCATCGGGGTATCCGGCTTCGGCCAGCAGCTTCTTGGCGGCGGCGGGGTCATACGGCAGCGGTTTTAAGTCAGGGTTGTAGCCGAACACAATCGGCGTGGCCCCTTGGCTCGCGACTTTACCCGCACCTCCCAGAATTTTATCGACGATCAATTGGCGGTTCACGGCCATGGTCATGGCCTTGCGCACCATTTTTTTCTGCAGGGGCGAATCAACCCGCTGGCCGTCGCGGCGCAGCATATAGGCCCACACGAACACTTGTGCGGTGGGCACTAAATTCACCTGAAGGCCGTTGGCTTGCAGCTCGGCGCGATTCTCGGGGTTCAAGCTCAGTGCAATGTCGATCTGATCGGCAATCAAGGCCTGTTCACGCGTAGCCACATCGGGCACCGCGATAATGTCGAGGTCTTTGATATGCGGCTTGCGCCACGACGTTTCATTCGCCGTCAGTACGATTTTATTGCTTTCAAAGCGTACGGCTTTGTAAGGGCCGGTGCCCACAGGTGATTTCGAAAATGCATCCCGGCCCAGGCGCAGCCATTCGCCCGGCTCGGCCACAACCAATGCTGCCGCCGAGCGCGGGAAAAGCGCGTCGGGCTCGGCCAGTGTGATCTCGATGGTTTTTGGGTCAATGACGCGCGCGGATTTCAGTTTCGGGATTTCGCGCACC
>JAEUKL010000303.1 GCA_016793005.1 Rhodospirillaceae bacterium
AGACACATGGTGCCGAACCAGCGGCCCGCCACCATCGGGCGCATGTATTTCTCTTTCTGCGCGGGCGAACCCACAGCGCCGATTAAATTGGCAGCCCCCATCGTCAGCAGCGGGTAGGCCGCCGTGCCCACGTTCGCGCCATACAGCATCGCGTTGGCGGCTTGTGTGACCGCCATGGGCAACTGCAACCCGCCCATGTCTTCATCAAATGCGGCGCCCATCAGGCCCGCATCGACATAGGCATCCAATGCCGATTTCACGTCCGGGATGATGTCGACGGTTTGACCATTAAAATGCGGCTCGTGCGCATCCGACTTCGCAGCATGGGGTGCGAACACTTCTGTCGCCAAAGATTCTGTGGTGTTCAGAATGGCATCGAACGTGGCGCGATCATGCGCGGCGTAGCGCGGGCGCGCACAAAGCTGATCGACGCCTAAAACTTCATACAGCAGAAAATCAATGTCTCGGCGGTTGAAGTATTGCGGCGTCATCGGGCGGTGCGGCCTTTATTGGGTTTGTTTTTCGATTGCCACCAACAAACGGAAGCCCATCAACGGCCCCACCACCGGCGCCAGAACATCTTCCAGCTTTAGCACGGGTTTGACCAGCGCGTGTGGGATCAGGCTCCAGGGCTTAAAGCCCCCGGACAGCGGATAGGCAAACAAACTGAGCCACTGCTTTGCAACCACCTTGAAGGTTGGAAAATCGGCCGCAAAGCGCTGGGCATGACGCCCAAACAGCAACGTCGGGATCGCCTGATTGGCATCAAAGGCATCGCGGCCGGGGTCGGCCACGCCGTCCAGCAGCGGATCGTCCCCCAAGCGCACGGGCTCGGGGTGGATGTAATTGTAGAACGGCCAGCTTAAGGGCGAGATGCCCGGCTCGACCATGATGACACGGCCGCCGGGTTTAAGGATGCGCTGCGCCTCGGCCAGAAATTTGCGCGGGAATTCGATGTGATGCAGCACATCGAACATCACGATGTTGGCGAAGCTTTCATTGGCGAAAGGCAAAGTCTGTGCGTCAGCCACCAGATCAAGCCATGGGGCCAGCAAGATATCGGTGGTGACGGTATCGGGCGCAAACTCTTTGAAGATACCCGAGCCGCCGCCGATTTCCAGCGTCGCACCTTTTACCAGTTGCGCCGCCATGCGCCGGTAAAGATCAACATAAATGTCGCGCAGCGCCGGCTTCTTGCGCCACTGGCGGCCATGCTCGGCGATGCGGCCATCCACATCCTGAGCAGAGACGTCCTGGGTAGCCACCTCTTCGGCCATGCTAGAACGCCTTCAGCTTACGCCAGGCGAAGACCACCATGCGCAACAGCAGCCAGCCGTGCGTAAAGCGCGAGATTTGCGTTTCGCCGTACTCGCGCCCCGCATACCTAATCGGCACCTCGACAATACGCAAATTCAATTTCGCCGCACCGAAGATCAGATCGAAATCGCCAAACGGATCGAAGTCACCGAAGTAATGGCGGTTGGCCGCAATGCGTTCGTAGTCGCGCTTCCACAACACTTTCGTGCCGCACAAGGTATCGGTGAAGCGCGCGTTGAGCAGGTACGAAAAGATTTTGGCAAAGCCGCGATTGGCAATGTTGTTCAGCGTGCGCATGGCCGTGTCTTCCATGGGATAGACCATGCGCGTGCCGTTCACAAATTCGCCGCGGCGCGTGACCAGCGCGTTGTAGAACTTGCCCATGTCTTCGGGCGGCACTGTTAAATCGGCATCAAGGATCATCAGAATGTCACCGCGCGCTTCGGCAAAACCTTTGCGCACGGCATCGCCCTTGCCCTTGCCGGGTTGGCGAAACACTTTGATGTCGCGGTCGGGGTAAGCGGCCTTCACGCGCTCGCATTCTTCAAACGTGCCGTCTTTGCTGTGGCCTTCCACAAACATGATTTCGATATCGGGTGCGAAGGGCTTCAAGCGCTTCACTGCGTTCTCGATATTGCCGCGTTCGTTGCGGCAGGGCACCAGCACCGTGGCCGAGGCCGGATTGTCGGCGGGCTTTAAGCGCGGCAGCGTGCGGGCGACGACATAATTGCGTAAGCACAGTTTGCGAATGCCCGGCAGCGTCGCCACAAACCGGTTCAGAAACGCGCCAATCCCGAAGGCATGACGCGGCACCAACTGACGCCACTCGCGGCGCACGACTTCGTAGTCGGATAACGACAACAACGCCTGCATGTCGCTTGTGGAGAGCCAGTTCTGCTGTACTTGCGGCATTTTTAAGCCCAGCGTCTCGGCCAGGCGCAGCGCCGGTTCCCAGATGTGCGAATAGTACGCAAGGATCAGGCGTGTTTCGGGCGTCATCAGCGCGTGCAGCGCTTCGAACAACGCCTCGACATCTTCAATCAAACCAATGGTGTCGGACAGCACGATGTAATCGAAAGGCCCGGCGATGGTTTTTAACACCGCCGGATCTTCAGCGTTGCCGACGTGATACTCAAAACCCGGCGCATTGACGCGCGCAGCGTCAATCATGGCAGGGCTGAAGTCGATGCCCACACCGCGCGACGGCTGCAGCGCTTTTAAAAGTTGACCATCACCGCAGCCGATTTCCAGCACGCGCGAACCGGCCGGGATCAAAAAGCGCATGTACGCATGATCGGTGTCGTAGAAGTACTGATTGCGCGCAAGCCAGCGGCCACGCTCGGGCGCCAGGCGATTAAACAGATCGCGCACAGCCGACTGACGTTTTGTTAAGGCAACTTCATTCATCGCAAAACTTCATTCACCGCAAAGTTAACCATGTAAATCCGCCCGGCAGTGCTGAGATCACAACGGAAACCCCCAGCAGCACCGAGACCAAAAAGGCATCGGCCTGACCAATGCCAAACAGCGCAAAGCCCGCCACCATAACGCCTTCGCGCACACCCCAGCCATTCAGCGATACCGGAATGGCCGCGGCAATCAGCGCCGTCGGCACCACCAGCACGCTGGGCATCAGCATATCATCAATCCCCAGGGCCGAGCCTACCGCGACCACCACCAGGATCGTCATGAGATGGATGATGATCGACACGCCCACGGCCACCAACCCTGCCGCCGAAGCGAGGCTGTGGCGTGTTTTACCGATCAGGTCCAGCACTGTCTTAACGAACGCACGCTGTTTCAAGGCCTGTGGCAACGGCAACAGGTCGACGAACAAGCCTGCAATTAAACCCGCAACCAGCAGCGCCGAGGCAACCGCAGTCCACGTCAGGGCGCCAACCGCGTTGCCCAACATCCACGGCAGGCCCAGCAGAATCAAAACAACGGCGGCCAGCAGCGCGATAATGCGGTCCAACACTAAACTCGACACCAGCGGCTGCCATTCAACCCCATTCCGATAGGCGAGATAGCCACGCACCACATCACCGCCAATGGAGGCCGGCAGAACCTGACCGAAAAACAGCCCGGCGAAGCTGAGTTGCAAGGCCAGACGGAACGACATCTCCGCACCTGTGCGCTGGGCCAAGAGCATCCAGCGAAAGGCCGCCAAGGGAATTTCCAGGGTGACGATAACGACCGCAAGCAGCAAAAGCCCCACCGATGCGCCCTGAAGGCGCGTCAGCGCCGCAGCCACATCAACCTTGGTCGCCAGAAAGGCCAGTAACCCAAGCGTGATGGCGCCCTTTACCAGCAGCAAACGGTTACGGCCGGCTGTGGTCGAGGTGGAATGGTCAACGGTGTCGGGGGCTGGCACGCCGTGGGGCGCAGACATTGGTCGAACAGGGCCTTAAGGACGTGAACAGGGCGTGGCTGGGTAACAATCTTTTAGTCTTGGCCTTATAGGGGCCTTAAGCCCCAAGCGCAAATCCTGCCCTACACCCACGACGTATGGGGCACGACCTATAGGGGAACCCCCGAAATCAGACGCTAAATTTAAGCATCTTTAAATTTAAGCATCTTTTGCCCCAAAAGGCGGCCAAAGGTAATGGCGGGCGTCACCAGCATGCCCCCACAGTACGAGCGGCCCATGGTCTGGCCCGCCCCGATCACTTCGCCGGCCGCGTAAAGATTGGGTACCGGCGTGCCGTCCTGCCGGATCACGCGCAGGTCCTTATCAACCGCCAGCCCAGCGAACGACGCCAGCAGCCAGCTTTGCAGCCGCACCGCATAGAACGGCGCCTTTAAGATGGGAACGGGCATGTGCGCACGGCCGAACTGATCCTTGCCGGTTTTCTGACCCTGATTGTAGCTCTCCACAGTTGCTTTCAATCCGGCGGCATCAACGCCCGCCGCTGTGGCCAGCCCCTCAATCGTATCGGCGCGGAAAAAAGCTTCGTAGTTGCCCACGGCCTCCATCACCTCTTGCTTGGTCCAGCGGCCCACGAAGGGCGGCGCCTTATCCAGAATCTCGCTGTCGAACACCACCCAGCAGCGTTCCTCGGGCTGGGCCCTTAAGGCTTGTTCGTGCGCGTCATGGCTGGCGACATCTTCCTTCATGAAGCGCTTGCCATCGACGTTCACATAAATGCCCCAGGGCGGATTGTCCGGCGGCCATGGGCGCACGGTCACGATCATGGGGCTTGGAATGCCCGTATCGCGCATAACACCACCAAACAGGGGCAGATGATGCTCGCCGCCGCGCACATAGCCCCCAACGGAAACCCCTAGTTTAATCCCGGCCCCCTGGCTGTAGGGATACGACACATCGCTGTAGTCTTTCGCCCCTTCAAGCTCGGCGAACATGGGCGAATTGGACGCATAACCGCCGGCGGTCAGCAACACGTTGCGCGCAGTATGCTGCGCGGTCATGCCTGCATCGTCTTTGGTCACAACACCCGTGACAGCCCCAGATGCGTCTTTCAGCAGTTCAACCGCTTCCGTGCTTGTCAGCAGTTTCACTTTGGCGCTGTCGGTGAGTGGCTTCAGCAGTTTTTCAAAGACTTCCAGAATTGAAATGCCGCCTTGCGGGCCCCAGGCATAGCGCGCGGCACTGTAGGGTTCGTGCGTGGTGCCGGTAACAGGATGATCCTTGCCGACCGTGAAGCCATTGTCGGTCAGCCAATCAAACGTATCTGCAGCGTTGAACACAGCCAGGCGCACGATGTCGGGGTTGGCGGTGTTCTTGCTGATGCGCATCACATCATCGAAATGGCTTTGCGGCGTATCGGTAATACCTTTGGATTTTTGCAACTTGGTGCCGGCCGCACTCATTTGGCCTGAGGACAAAAACAACGTGCCGCCCACCTGGGCTGCCGCCTCGATCACCAAAACACGCGCACCGCGTTGGCCAGCAAAAATCGCAGCCGGTAGGCCGGCCGTCCCGCCGCCGACAACGATCAGATCCCACGGCTTGGCTTTGGGCGTCGCAGCGGCAGCACCTGTGGCAGCCAGCCCGACAGCGCCTCCGGCGGCAGCTGACAAAAATGTCCGCTTTGAGATACCGCGATTCGACTTCGCCATAACGTCCCCCTGCCGCTGTTTCGCAGACTATAGGCGCAAGTTGACGCACGCCGGAGCACTGGATGGTGCGTGTTCGCAGATCGGGGCGCGAATTGAACCCCGTGGACGATGCCTGTATGGTGCCCCGATGTTGCCCCACCTTTGAATTTAAAATCAGCTTATGCCCACTCCTCAAAAATGCCTGGTCCTTGGCGGTAAAGGTTTTATCGGCTCGCATCTCGTCGACACGCTGGTGGCGCAAGGCCATGCCGTGCGCGTGCTGGACCGCGCCAATCTGGCGCCTTTAAGCGGGGCGGAGACCGCCGCAAAGGTCGAGTGGCTTGACGGCGACTTCACCAGCGAGACCGACGTACGCCAAGCCTTGGAAGGCTGCGAGGTGTGCTTTCACCTTGTCTCCACCACGTTGCCCAAATCGTCCAACGCTGATCCGTTGTTCGATGTGGAAACTAACCTGATGGGAACTTTGCGGCTACTGACCCACGCGGTGTCATCGGGCGTGAAGAAAGTCGTGTTCTCGTCCTCCGGCGGTACGGTGTACGGCATCCCAACCACGGTGCCGATCCCGGAAACGCATTCCACCGACCCCATCAGTTCGTACGGCATCACCAAGCTTGCAATTGAGAAATACCTGTACCTGTTCCGCGATCTGCACAAGCTGGACTACACCACCTTGCGCATTTCGAACCCCTATGGCGAGCGGCAACGCACGCGCGCCAACCAAGGTGCCATTGCGATTTTCTTAGGTCGGGTTTTGCGCGGCGAGACCATCGACAT
>JAEUKL010000387.1 GCA_016793005.1 Rhodospirillaceae bacterium
TTTGTTGTTCTGGTACTGTAAACCTCAGCCGCCGTTAGACGACAAGCTTTCGGTACAAATGCCACGTGGCATGGCCCAACACGGGAACCACCACGGCCAAACCGGCAAAGAATGGAATGGCCCCTGCGATCAGCAGCACAACTACAATCAAACCCCACATCCCCATGGTGACGGGGTTCTCTTTCACCGCATTCACCGAGGTATGCACAGCCGTTCCGATACCAACCTCGCGGTCCAGCAGCATCGGGAATGAAATCGTGCCGACGCAGAGGGATACAACGGCAAAGAACAACCCAATCAGATTACCGAGGATGATCATGGTCCAGCCACGGCTGGTGAAAAGCAACTGCTTGAAAAACTCGGTCATCGAATCCGGCGCCGACGGAACGCTGCGCCATTCATCGCCCATGGTCAGGCCATAAATCGTCATGGCGGTGCCGAGCCAGAACAGGAACAGCGCCACCATCATCAGGCCCAGCAGCAGAATGTCCTTGATGGATGGCGAGTTGAAGAAGTTGTAGCCCGACATTAGCCCATACTCGATCCCCCGCTCGCGGCGGCGGCTGACCTCACACAAGGCAATCGTGACAAACGGACCGATCAGCACGGCCCCCGACACCACCGGGAACACCAGCGGTAAGTAGTCGTAATTCGCAACAACCATCAACGCGAGGAAGCTGGCCAGGAGGTACACGCCGGCTGCAAAAGGTGCGAGCGATGGCTTTTCTTTGAAGTCGTCGATGCCCTTCGTCAGAGCATCCATCAGGTCGTGCAGTGAGATTTTGCGGATTGAGGCGGACTGAGTCGCAGCGCCAGAGCCAAGGGTCGCGGTGGTTGCCATGGTTTGGCCTCCCTGAACGGTTCACGTGAACAAACGCGAAGCAAATCAAGAGCAGCAAACAAACAGAACAAAACCAACTTGAGACTATAGCCAGCATACGCCGATCAAACCGTGTTGCAATTACCGGACAATGTAATCTGCCCCTCAGGCGTTCTCTTGCAGTGCAAAAAAGTGCGGCGGTGCGAGAGCTTAGCGCTCCTCGCCGGTAGCCCTAGTCACCGCATGGGCTTTTCATTGGCCTCGGGTTTATATTGTAATACTATTATGATCTATCTGCGCCCCTGGTGGGCGCAATCTGCGTGTATGGATGGGGGTTCAAGCATGCAACGTCTCAAGGTGTTTATTTGGGTTTTGGTTGTTCTTTGTGCCTGGCTTAGCGCGCCTGCATTTGCGCAGTTCAAACTGCCGGGCAACATTCCATCCATGGAAGTGAATAAGATCGCGAAGGATCTCTACACCTTCCGCTGGGGGCCCTACCGCAGCATGTTCATGGTGACCAAAGACGGCGTGATCTTGACCGATCCCATCAGCGTCGCGGCAGCCAAAGTCTATCGCGCAGAAATCCGCAAAGTGACCAAGAAGCCGGTGAAGTATGTTGTCTACTCTCACTCACATTGGGACCATGCGCTGGGCGGTAAAATATTCAAAGACGAAGGCGCTGAGTTTGTGGCGCAAAAGAAGTGCGCTCAGAACATCGCCGAAACGCCGCACCCGGATTTGATCCCGCCCGACATTACGTTCGAAAACCAGTACAGCGTGGAACTGGGGGGCAAAAAGCTCGATCTTTTCTACTTCGGTCCCAGCCACGACAACTGCTTAATTGTCATGATCCCGCGTCCCGAGAAGATGATGCTGCTGGTGGATGTGGCCAACCCGCCCGATGATGGCTTCGGCATGCCGTTCAACGCCATGCTGCCCGACACGCACATCTACAACATGATTCCCTTCCTGCAAGCGGTTGAAGATTTAGCGAAGCGCGAAGGCATCACCACAGCTATTGGCGGGCATATTTCGATTTCGCGCAAAGACGGCAAGATTATTGCCGACCCGCCCACGGGCCGCATCTCGGTGGTCGAAGACAAACGCAAGATGTGGGAGTTCGTGACCACCGCCGCCAAGGCCGAGTGGGACAAAGGTACCTATGCCGAAGACATTCCCATCAAGATCGACATGACGCAGTTCGAGAAGCTGAAGGGTTACAAAAAAGAAGACATGGTGCTGATGCTCCGTCGTTTTGGTTCCTACTTCGCGACTGGCCGTTAACAGGGGGATGATCATCATGAAAACGTTCAAACGCGCTCTTCTCTCTGCTTTCGCGGCCTCTGTATTGGCGGTCGCCATCACACCGGCGCAAGCCCAAGACACAGCCGCCATGTTCGGCGAAATCGCTGTCGATAAGGTGTCGGACAGTCTCTATTCGCTGCGGCGTGGGGCGTACCGCGCGCCCTTCTATGTGACCGACGAAGGCGTTGTGGTGTTCGACCCCATGGACCCGCGTGCCGCCAACTACCTCCGCATCGAGATCGGCAAGGTGACGACCAAGCCTGTGAAATATGTCGTCTACACCACATCACTGCGTGACCGTGTTTCAGGTGCGCGCATTTTCAAGAATGAAGGCGCGCAAATCATCAGTCAGGAAAAATGCGCTGAGAACATGCGTGAAACGCCGTTCCAGGACGCGTTGCCGCCCGACCTTACGTATAAAGACAAGCACGAGATCAAACTGGGCGGCAAACAGGTCGACCTGCATTACTTCGGCCCCGCCAACGACACCTGCCAAAGTGTTGTCGTGTTCAAGGACGAGAAAGTGCTGTTCCTGTCGAACGTCGTGGTGCCGCCCGGCCCTGCGGTGCCGTGGAATTCAGGGATGGCGAACATCTACATGCACAACCTAATTCCTTTTCTGAAAAAAGTTGAGGATTTGGCGGCGGTGGAAGGCATCACCCAGAACATGGGGGCTTTTATTTCGGTGGATGTAACGCCCGAGCGCAAACTGAAAATTCTGCCGCCGGTAGGGCCCATCGCTGCTGTGCGCCAGCAACGCGAGTTCTGGGAAGCGTTTTACGCTGACGTGAAAGCTGAAATGGCCAAAGGAGCCACGGCGGCAACCATCTCGGACCGGCTGGATTACTCCAAGTACAAGTACTTACGCCGCTACAACGAGGATGCGCTGAAGGTCGTCGCCAAGCGCGTGCTCTCGTACTACACGACAGGCCGTTAGCATGCGCGCTCTTGTCCGCACTATCGTTACCGTGGTTGCGCTGGCCTGTACCGGCGTCGCCACGGCCGCAGATACCTATGATGGGCCAATTATGAGGCGGCCCAATCTGTTGGTCGCCGACATTCCGACGGCCTTGAAAGTCTACCGCGACATTCTGGGCTTCACAGTGTCGGGCATCGTCCCCTCGCCGCCGGGCGCTGTCACATACGACATCTACAAAGTGCCGCCGGAAGCAAAGCTGCGTTTCATGTTTCTGTCGGCCGGTGAGCAACAACGCATCATCGCGCTCACCGAAGTAAAGGGCGCGAAGTTGCCCAAGCAGGTGGACGGCTATACCGACAGCATCATCATCGAAGTGCAGAGGGACTTAGGCGCGATGCAAACTGCGCTCAAAGCCGAAGGCCTGGATGTGGGCGAAATGATTCCGCTGACAGACCCGTCAGGCGCCAAACGCCGCGACATGTCTTTTACGGATCACGACGGCCACCGCGTTGTGCTCTATCAGATGGATAAAGCGAATTAGAAGTTTTTGCGCAGGTCCATGCCCGCATAAAGCCCGGCGACTTCTTCTTCGTAGCCGTTGAACATCAACGTCTCGCGTTTCAAGAAGTCACCAATGCGGCGCTCTGATGCCTGACTCCAGCGCGGGTGATCGACCTTGGGGTTCACATTGGCGTAAAAGCCATACTCGTTGGCGGCGAGTTTCTGCCACGTGTTCATCGGCTGCTTATCGGTGAAGGTCATCTTCACGATGGCCTTGCCGTTTTTAAATCCATACTTCCACGGCGCCATCAAGCGAATGGGCGCACCGTTCTGGTTGGGCAGCACTTCGCCGTAAAGGCCGGTCGCAAGAATCGCGAGCGGGTTCATGGCTTCGTCGATGCGTAAGCCTTCCTGATACCACGCCCAAGGTGCCGTAAACTTGTTGCGCAAGCCCGGCATTTCTTCAGGGCGCGCGATGCTTTCAAACAAAATGTACTTGGCGCTGCCTTGCGGCTCGAAGCGCTTGACCACATCGGCCAATGAAATGCCTACCCACGGGATCACCATGGACCACGCCTCAACGCAGCGGAACCGGTAGACGCGCTCTTCCTGCTGGTGCGGCTTAACAAAAGCATCGTAGTCAAACGTACCGCCCTTGTTGCACATGCCGTCCACGGTGATGGTCCACGGCAGCGGCTTGAACTTGCCCGAATTCTCGGCCGGGTCGCTCTTATCCATGCCGAATTCGTAATAGTTGTTGTAAGTCGTCACCGCCTCGTAGGGCGTCAGCGCATCTTTAGGCCCAACCTTGCTGTAACCTTCCTTAAGGCCGGGAATGGCAGCCAATGCACCAGGGCCTTTTTGCAGCGCGGCCTTGGCAGGTGAACTGAACCCCAGCAACGCCGAACCCGCCAGCATGCCGGTGGAGGCGATCAGTTTGCGCCGATTGAGAAACGCGCTTTGCGGCGTGATCTCGTGCGAGCGCACATCGGATTTCTTTGCAAACCGGATCAGCATGATGAGGCCTCCCTGAGAACCTCATCTTACTACGGATCAGCCCACGGAAGCGATCAGTCCTTAAATGACGAAACTGTAGGGCGGATGCTGACGCCCAGCGCCGCTTCAACAGCCTTGGCAACGCCAAGTAAGCGCCTGTCTGCCCCGCGTGCGCCGTCGAGTTGCAAGCCTATGGGTAGGTTTTGCGGCGTTAAGCCCGCAGGCAGCGAAATGCTGGGAATCCCCCGTACGGGTGCATAGGCCGTGTTCACGAACATCAGCCACGACGACACGCTTTTGCCGCCAATCATCACGTTGTCGTCACCACCGAAAGGCAAAGCCGCTTGCGGTGCCGTCGGCATGATCAGCGCATCGAGTTTGTGATCGGCAAAAAGCTGCGCATGGGCCGCGCGCAAAGCTGGGCCCATTTCGGTCATGGCTTTGCGGTAGGCCTCCGGGTTGGGCATGGCGGGTTTGGCCAAGCGCTCGGTCCAACGGGCTTTTAACGACGGCGAAGCAATCTGGGCGTGGATTGTAGCCAACGTGAACTTGGGCGCGCTGGCTTTTAAGTACACTTCGTAGCCCGTGGCGAATTCATTTTCAAAAATGGCGCCGCTGGCCGCTGTGCTTAACGTGCGATCAGGTTCGGCAGACACATCGACGAATGTGACGCCCGCGCGCGTCAACGTCTCTAACGCCTGGTCGATCACTTGAAGAACTGCCGCGTCTGCGCCCGCAAAGAATCGCGTACGATCCACACCCAACCGAACATCGCGTAAGCTGACAGCATCCAAGCTTGGTGCATCGCCTGTGATGATTGCATCCAACAATGCTGTGTCATCGACACTGCGCGCCATAGGGCCGACAGTATCGCGACTAGGCGCTAACGGAATCACGCCTGCACCCGAGTACCGCCCGTGCGACGGCCTGAGGCCCACGACACCGCACAACGCAGCGGGCACGCGCACCGAACCCGCCGTGTCTGACCCCAAAGCACCCGGTGACAGCCGCGCCGCCAGCACCACGCCGCACCCGCCACTGCTGCCGCCCGGTGAGCGTGTGATGTCATAAGGATTTTTCGCCGCCCCAAAGGCCATGTTCTCGGTGCTGCCGCCCGATGCCAGCTCGTGCATGTTGACCTTGCCTGCCAACACTGCGCCTGCGTTGTGCAGTGCTTGCCAAACCGGCGCATCGGCGGGAGGTACATTAGCCTTCAAAGCAAGCGTGCCACCGCTGGTGGGCGCGTCTTTGGTGTCGATGTTGTCTTTCAGCGCGATGGGCACGCCGCGCAGCGCGCCGTCCTTCACCGCATCGGCGGCGCGGGCTGCGGCCCGTAATTGATCAAAATCTTGATGAATGAAACCATTAAGATCGGCATGGGCCGCGCAGTGCTTCTGCAAGAGGCTGGCGTACTCAACACTTGAAATCGCGCGCTTGCGAATTTGCGCAGCCAACTCGGCCACGCCCCAGTCTAACGGCTCAGTTACAGCGGCCATTGCGGCACAGGACCGGGGGAATACCCACTGATGAAGGGTTTCACGGCACCGTCCAGATCGAAAATATGCCGCTCGATGCGGCCGATATCGGCCCCGTACACATGAATGCTGATGGAGACCTGATCGGAGCCATTGCGCACCTCATGGATATCACCACCCTCAGGCGCGAACGAAATCGTTTCGCCGGCGGTCAACGTATCGACGCTGGAAACCCTTAACCCGGTCGGCGTGCGCGCATAGTTGGTGGAAATTTCCTGGCCGCGCAATTGGCCCACAGCCCCCCACACGGTGTGATCGTGGATCGGTGTATATTGCCCTGGCCCCCATACGAAACTCACCACGCTGAAGCGGCCCTTAGGGTCGGCGTACAATAAGTATTGCTGATACTTGTCGGGGTTGGGAACACTGAGGTCTTTGGGCAGCCATGCTTCACCGGCCAGCACGGGTTTCAACGCCACCGGCACTTCTCGCAACATCTCAGCCGTGGAGGCTTTGGCCTCCACCAGCGCCGTCATGCGGCGCAGGAAATCGACAAAGGGTTGCGCGTTGTTCATGCTTTCAGTTTAACAAGTTCCGCTAGAATTTCATCGCGGTCATGGCCCAAAGCAGGTGGATTCCGGTAAATGCCGGCAGCCGTGCCATTCACCGCCACCACCGGGCCGACAGTTTTGGTCACAGCACCCGAGGGCAGCGTAATGTCGTGGACCCAGCTCATGTGCGCCACCTGATTGTCAACCAGCACATCGGCATACTTCATAATCGGTTCGCACGGCACGCCAAGCTTGCGGAAAGCTTCAACCCAGTGCGTCACCGGTTTGTGCGCGAAAATATCTTCCAGAATATCCTTCAGTGCCGCCTGATTTTTCGCGCGGTCCAGCGTGGTGACAAAACGCGCATCGGCAGGCAGTTCGGGCCGCACAACAACCTCGCACACACTGCGCCATAATTTATCATTACCCGCGGCCAGTACGAAGTAGCCGTCTTGGCATTTGAAGGCGCGATACGGCGCATTGCGCGGATGCGCCGAGCCCAAGGCTTTCGGATTATTCCCGGTACCGAAGTACTCCGACGTTTGCAGCGCAGAGACACCTAAATTTGCACCCAACATCGATACGTCGATGTTGGCTCCGCCGGTGCCGCGCGCCACGTCGTTAAGCTGCGAGACAATCGTGAACGCTGCATAAAGGCCTGCGCCGAAATCCGACACCGGCACGCCCGCCTTTACGGGGGCCGTACCTTCTTCGCCGGTGACACTCATAATCCCAGAGGCCGCCTGCACCGTCACATCAAAGCCGCCATCTTGCGCGCGGGGGCCCGTTTGCCCAAACGCGGAGATCGAGCAGTAAATCAGTTTGGGATGCTTGGCCTTGAACTGTTCGAACCCAAGGCCCAGTTTATTCATCACGCCGGGGCGGTTGTTTTCGATCACCACGTCGGCGGAGAGAATGAGCTTGCGTGCGATCTCCAAATCAGCAGGCGCTTTCAGATCCAGCACAATGGAGCGCTTGTTGCGATTAAGTGAGGCGAAGTTTTCGCTGTAACCGTTATTGAACGGCGGCCAGGCGCGCATGGTGTCGCCTGCCGGCGGCTCCACCTTGATCACGTCCGCCCCCATGTCAGCCAACAGCATACCGCAATACGGCCCTGCCGCCACATGGCAGAACTCGATCACACGGATATGCGCCAAAGGGCCTGAACGGGGTAAGGACATGCAGCACGCAACTTTTCAGAATGGACAACTTGATGCACGGCGATTGAGGCCGCACACAAACTTCAGCAAGGTCGGGGGTAGGCTTTTGGGCGAAAACCGTCAATGGAGAATGGCAATGAACGGCGAGATCATGAACGAGTCTGACGGAATTATGAATAAGCGCCGCGACGTTTTAACGGCCCTGGGTGCTGGCGCATTGGCCGCATTGGCGGCGGCTCCGGCCCTTGCCACCGATGCAAAAGACTCCCGCAAGGACAACGTTGACCATGAAGCTAAACTCGTCGCCTTCGTGACCGCGTTTTGCAACGCTTGGAGCACCAAGGACGTGGAGGCGCTAATCCCGTTCCTGGCGCCCGAAATCGAGTACCACATGTTTGAAGGTGCGCCGCCGATTAAGGGCCACGACCAGTTCCGCGAGCGCCTGAAAGGCTTCATGGCCGGCCAGAAGGAAATTAAGTGGGACATTTCCCGCAGTTTTGCCGTGGGCGACGTGGTGCTGAACGAACGCATCGACCACTTCATCCAGCCCGACGGCTCGCTCAAGCCCAGCAATCACTTTCATGTGGCAGGCGTGTTTCTGGTGCGAGATAGGAAAATTTCGTACTGGAAAGATTACAATATGCCCAAAGCGAACGACTAAACCCGACCCAGAGTAATGTGGCGACCTCGCTTTTACGGTCGCCCGAACACAGTCGCACTAACGCTTGGCCCCTGTTTTCTCGACTGCTAAAACTTCGCCACACGAAGCTGGAAACAGCACACCACGTACCGCGAGGGAATCCTAATTTGTCCACGGCGAAATCGACAATTCATCATAGCCAGCTACCGCCCGCAGATCGTTTCCGCACTCCGGTCTACACGAAGTGGCAGATCAACCGTCTAGAGAAGATTGTCTCTATTTTTGGTTTTGATTATTTCCGCGGCAAAACTGTTTTAGAACTCGCCTGTGGCCACGGCCATATTGGCGGACAATTTCGAACTGTACTGGGCGCGACAGTTGTTTTTGCGGAAGGGCGTGCGGAACATCTGCCCTATATTCGCGCCAACAATCCTGGCGCAGACGTCTTTCAGCTGAATCAAGAATTTGAATGGTCCCTTGGCCGCAGATTTGACGCGATCATCCATTTCGGCGTGACGTACCATCTGGTCAACTGGCAGCAAGACCTACGGTGCGCGATGGAACACTCGGGCCTGGTCATCTACGAGACTGAAGTGACTGACAGCCTTAGTCCGACACAGGTTCGCAGGTTCAAAGACCCGCAAGGATTCGACCAGGCGCTCAACGATGCAAGTTGGGGCTCACGACCCTCAGCCAAATTCATCGAAAACGAAATTGTGCAAAATGGGGGAACCTTCGTGAGGTATGATGACTCTGCATTAAACGCTGGCGCGCATATTTATGACTGGCCGGAAACAGGAAGCGCCGACCAAATTCCAGACGAAAACTATTCTTATAAAACCGAACTAGGTAAGCGGCGATTTTGGGTGATCCGCTGCTAAACTCGGTCTTAGCGTGCGGCCCAAGATGCCTTTTTGATAAGTAAATCAATCGCCCCCGGCAGACGTGTTTTAGCAATTGTTCGCCTGAACTGTTCTTATGGTCGCAAAGAATTGCTGTCTCAGCGCGCCTCATGCCGACAAAAAGCTGCGGCACCGGCCCCCTAGCAACACCTACATCCCTGAAATTCCTGTCAAAAGGCTGCAAAAGCTGCCTTTCTGATTCACACCTTGTGAACCATTTTACGGCATGAAGGGTCATTAAACCCGCGAGAAGGTTTTGCGCATTTTCGGTCCTCCGAGACAGGGGCCGGACAGCAGCAGTTCCCCCGGAGAGAGAATGACACCGACGACCGCCCCGCAGGCCGCCCACGGCCCCAAGACCTACCAACCGGACACCTTGCGCGTCCTTCTGTTCGAGGACAGCGCGATGGATGCGGCCCTGGTTAAGAAGTTCTTACAGACGACAGGCGTGCGGCTGACCAACATTTTTCATACCGACACGATCCCCTCGGCGCTGCAGGTGCTGGCGCGCGAGAACATTGATCTGTGCCTGACCGACTATTACCTGCGCCCGCACACCGGCTTTGACCTGATGGACGAAGTTCGCCGCTTCGACTTCAACGTGCCATTCATAATGCTGACCGGCATGGATGACCGTGCGGTTGACGAAGGTGCGCTGGAACGGGGCGCCTTCGATTTTCTGGTGAAGGGCGAGCTGACCGTGGAAGGCCTGGAGCGCTCGATGCGCTATGCCTTAACGCGCCACAGCCGCGAAGTGGTGCTGACCAAAGCCGCCACCTGCGACAATCTGACCGGCCTGATGAACCGCCCGGCTTTCGTCGAGCGTTTAACACAGATGATTGATGATGCCCGCGTACGCGCCGACAACGTGGCGTTGCTGCACATCAACCTGAATGGCATGAAGCACATCAACGAAACGTGCAGTCACAAAGTCGGTGACGACGTGTTGAAGGCGGTTGCGCAACGATTGAATGACGCGCGTCGTTCGACGGATTTTGTAGCGCGCCTGGGCGGCGACGACTTTGCATTCATCATCAGCGACTTCCTGCTGCCGAAGCACGCCATTGAAATTTCGCGCAAGATGATCGAGGCCGTGACCGGCCACATCACGGCGCGCGATGGTGACCATCACATGATTGTCGCCGGCGGCTTGGTGGCCGAGACCATTCGCCGCACCAGCCCGCCGACCCCAGAACTGGTGGAACGCATTATGATTCTGGCCAGCCGCGCCATGTTCGAAGCCAAGACTCGCACCCGCATGAAGTCGGCCTCGGAACTGGTCATGGGCCGCCTGGGCCACGACCGCGTGAACTAACGCCACCACGGGCGTAACGCGCTTTTACAAAACAAAACCCTGGGGTATGGGCGTCCTAAACCCGCGCAACTATAACAATCCATATAACGTAAACGGGCGAGAAACCGCCCGTTAACCCTTTGTTGTTTCGAGTAAAAACCTGAAATTTGACTCGGCAAGAATGCGCTTTTGAGTAAGCTGCCGCCAAAAGGTCCTAGGCATAGGACCACTCCATCACGCGCGACCCGGGTGGCTTTCGTGTTTCGTATTGTCCGTTTCCGCCGCGACAAAGAAGCGGCCTATGCAGCGCAACAGCATCGCCGCTGCGAAGACGCACAGCGCTGGCTGCTGCTTGCGGGCGGCACTGCGTTTGCCTTGCTGGGCTTTTGGCTGGGCGCTGACATCTACAAAACAACCCACGGCCTGACCAATTCCGCGGTTGCGCTATTGCTGGCTACACTGGTCATGTGGGGCCTGACCTTTACGCCCTTTGTGCGTGCGCGCATTGAACTGGTGCCGATTGTGCTGGCCTTGGTGCTGGGCTGGTTCAACATTTTCCTGATCGCCTTCGTGCCCGACGGCGGCGCACTGAAAGCAGCCTTGCTGTTTGGGGCCTTGGCGGCGCTGACCACACTGATGGCACCGATGGTGCAAACCGCCGTTGCGGCGATGATTGCCGCGGGCCTGATGGCGCTGGTGGGGTTTGGCGTCGTGTTCCCGCTGCAGAACATTGACATCAGTATTCTTGAGACTGTCGGCGTCAGCGTGCCGATGTTCCTGTTTGTAGCGGGTTTTGCCTTTGCACTGGACCACACGCGCCGCGAAGCGTTTTCGTACAAGCATGAGTTGGGCCGCCGCGCCACCACCGATGAAATATCCGGCGTCTCGAACCGCGCGCACATTCATCAGGTTGCCCAGAACGAATTTGGCCGGGCCCGGCGCTACAAAGAACCCCTGTCGATGGTGATGATCGAAATCGACAACTTCGACACCATCCTGGATGACGCAGGCCCGATTGCACTGGATACGATGATCCAGGTCTTCGCCGGATATTGCGTCGTCGTGATGCGCCATTGCGACAGCTTTGGCCGCTTAAGCCGCAATCGCTTCCTGGCCATTCTGCCGGAAACGCCGATCAAAGGAGCCAAGGTGCTGGGCGAGCGTATGTGCCGTGATCTGGCGGCCCTGGACGTCCTGACCGAAGACGGCAAAGTGAATTTCACCGTCAGCATCGGCATGGCCGAAGCTCATGTGTCCGACAAATGGGGTGGCGACTTACTGCGACGCTGCGGCCAGGCCGTTGATGACGCGATCGAACGGGGCCGCAATACGTTTGTGGCCTCGATCCCGCCTTCTTTGCCGCAAGCCAACGATACCATGCCCGTCATCAGTAATATTGCCGACACGATGATGCCGCCTACTCCATCGCATGAACCCGAAGAACTGCTGGAACCCGAAGAGCCGGACGCACACGATGACATGGGGGACAGCAGCAGCGGAATGGGACCAGGTATGGGCCCGCAGCTCAAAGCCGGTTAAGGCTATCGATCAGCGGCGCTGAAACACCAGATACAACCCGACCTCATTTTGTGCCCCATGTTGGCGCAGCGGCGCGGCACGTTCGGTCACGACATCAAGACCTGCGTGATGCGCCACCGCCACCAGATCCGCACGGTTGTGGGCATAACGGCCCGTTTGCTCCAGAACAAAACCTGGCGCATCGGTTGTTTCAATGGTGAACGCCAGCAACCCTGTCGGGTTTAAACGCTGCGCGGCTTGCTGGATCAGTTCCGTCACATCCCCAACGTAGATCAGCACATCCGTCGCGGCGATCAGATCAAACGTCTGGAATGTGCCGCGCAAGTACGCTGACGCCTCGGCTTTGTGCGCGTCGGTGTAGATTTTGCGGGCGCTGGCGGCCTGTACCATGCGTCGCGACAGATCCACGCCAACCAGAACATCGCCCGGAAAGACGTGGCGAAACGCAGCCCCAAACAGACCTGTGCCACACCCCAGATCGAGCACACTGTTAAAGCGGCGCTGTGGCATCGCGGCTTGAATCACCTCTGTCAGCGTTTGCGGCGCCACGTAATTGAGGCGATTGACGAGATGGTGTTCAAACCGGTCTGCATAATCGTCGAAGAAACTCTCCACATACGACCAATCGGGATGCTGCGGCCGTTCGCCCTTGGCTGCCATCAACAGGTGCCGCGTGGCCGTGTTGGCGGGGTTGATTGCAACCGCCTGTTCCAGACACTGAATCGCGGCAGCGCGGTCATTCGCGGCCAGATGAATATTCGCAAGGCCCGCCCAGGCCAATTCATGGCGCGGATCGCGCGCGATTAATTGCTCAAAATAGGGTTGTGCTTCACGGCCGCGTCCCCGGTCCACCAGGACCGCGGCCAAATTCTGCACGGCATCGGCGTTACTTGGATCCAACGCAATGGTGCGGCGAAACGCGGCTTCGGCGTCGTCGGCGAACCCTTGCCGATACAGCACAATCCCCAGCCGGAAATGAATATTGGCCGCCGTCGGCTCCAGAACCACCGCTTGACGCAACGCCATGGTCGCCAAGGCCAAGTCACCGGCCTGTGTCGCACACAGCCCCATCAACGCCCAGGCCTGCAACTCCGCAGGATGCACAGCAACAATAGCGCGGTAGACCGCGATGGCCTCCGGCCACCGTGATGATTCGTATAAAGCCTTTGCGTGTGCGTAAGAGGCTTTAAGGTCCATGCCCGTGCAATCAATCTCCGGCCTGTGTGTGCGCTAACGCTGCATGCCTTGCTAACGCGCAGGCTGCAAGCGCGCCATACCGCCCATCAGTTTCCAGTCGCCGTTCTCGCGCGTCCAGACGTGAATATTCTCGAACTTCTCATCCACTGCCGTACCATCGGGGCGCGCGGTGCGATGATTGAGATAATAAATGATGGCAGTGTCGCCCGAGAGCGTGAAATCCATTAGTTCCATGGTCAGCTTTTCCTGCGTCTTGCCCGCCATGGCTTTGGAATCGTTCTTCAGGCCCGTCTGCGCCAGGGGCTTGGCGCTGTTGGGCGGCCAGCCAATATAGTTGGGCGACGTATTGACGATGTAGTACGCAAGCCCGCCGTTGGCGCGATCAGCGTAAATCTTCTGCTCTTTGGCCCATATCTCACCCTGCGCTTTGGTTTTTGCATCGGGCGTGTCAGCCGCGGCTGATACATTGGCCGCAACAAGCACACAGGCCACGCCAAAGCATAGTTTGCGCAAGAGATCAGACATGGGCGGCTCCTTTTGTGCATCAGCCTTCGAATAGTGATGCATCAGTGTGATCGCAGGAAGGCCAACCTGTAAACCGCCGCCGAATAACCGTTGCTTATAGCGGTCCGGCATGGGTTAAGATGCCGCCGCTTTTGCCGGCCCGTTGTCGTGGCCCTTAAGTTGGGGAATAAGAAAATGTCGATCGATCCATATTTAGTCCTGGTTTACGTGCACATCCTGCTGTTCGTGTACTGGCTGGGGGGTGACCTGGGCGTGTTTTTCTCGGCCAAGTACGTGGCCGACCGCAAACTCAGCATGGATGAGCGCTTCCGGTTTCTCCACCTGCTCATGAACTGCGACATGGGTCCGCGCACGGCCTTGATTCTGCTGTTGCCCGTGGGCCTGGAAATGGCCCGCATCATCGGCGTGTTTGAAGTCAGCCCCGCCATTGGCGGCATCGTGTGGCTGTTGTCGCTGATCTGGGTGGCGGCGAACTGGTGGATGCACCTCAACGAGCGCCATCCCATCATTCCGAAGCTGCGCGCCATCGACCAGAATCTGCGCTACGTCCTCATTCCCGTCATCGCCGGCACGGCGATCTACTCCATCGCCACGGGCGGCCCCGTGCTGATGCCCTGGCTGCAAGTGAAGCTTTTGGTCTACGCCTTTGCGATCTCGCTGGGTTTGTATCTGCGCGGTGAAATCAAGCAGTGGATCGTCGGCTTCGGGATGATCCGCCAGGGTGGCGATGCCGCCGACAAAGGCAACACCATCATTGAAGAATCGCTGGTACGCTCACAGCGGGCGGCTTTGCTGTTGTGGTTTGCCGTAGCCTTGGCCGCGTTCCTGGGTAAAGTAAAACCCTTCTAACACCGAACCGCTTCATGACAGCGGCGCGGAGAGTAAGCACACGTGTCCGACGCCGCACTTGCCGCTGACAACTATGCCACCGCCCTTGCCGCGCGCCGCCAGGGCGATTTGAAAGCCGCGCTGTCCGGCTTCCTGATGGCACTGGCATTAGCACCGGAGCACCCGGCCTATCGGCGCGAGGCCTTGAGCATTCTCGGCATCGTCAGCGGCTACAAGACCCTCCCCGCTCCCGTTTTGAATGCGCTGCGCGGCGCGGTCAGCGACCCGGCCCTCGACGTGCAGCCGCTCAGTTTGGTGGTTCGCAACATCATCGAAGGCGATGATCGGTTTGCTGGTGTTGAGGCCACCCTTGCAGGTGCGGCCGATCTGATTGAACACCAGATCGACAACGGCGCCTGGGACTGGCTGCTGAACGAGCCATTGCTGCACGGCGTGCTCGCGCGCGCAATCCTGATCGGCAACCGGCTTGAAGCGGTGTTCACGAAACTGCGCCGGCATTTGCTGCTGCATCCATCCACGGCCCTGATCATCCGTCATGAACGGCTGCTGATAGCTTTGGCGCTGCATGGCAACACCACGCGCTTTCCGTGGGCCGAAACGCCCGAAGAAACTCAACGCCTCGCCACAGCTGCGCCCGGTTTGGCGCAATCCTTGTACCGGCCGCTGGCATCGCTGCCTGACGCGGGCAGCCTGCCCGAAGTGCTGCGGTTGGCCCGCGATGCGCAACTGGAAGCCAAAGAGCGCGCTTCGTTCTTCCCGGCGCTGACGCCTGTAGATGACGACACATCGCGTAAAGTACAGGCGCAGTACGAACAATTCCCCTACCCACCCTGGGACGCCATTGCAGATGCATCACCAACGACGTTGAATGAATTTGCGAAAGCCAGATTTCCGCAGATTCCATTCAATGTACCCGAGCCTTTGATGCTGTCGGCAGGCTGCGGTACCGGGCGCGGTGCAGTCATGCTGGGCCTGACATTCCCCGCCGCCAAAATCATCGCGTTCGATTTAAGCCGCCCCAGTTTGGTCTACGCCGCCATGAAGGCCGAGCAACACGGCTTGCGCAGCATCGCGTTTGGCGTGGGCGACATTTTGAAAATCGGTGACCTCGGCGATCAGTTTGACCTGATCGAAAGTTCCGGCGTCATTCACCACATGAAAGACCCGGCGGCAGGATTACGCGCGTTGGCCGAAGTTCTGAAACCCGGCGGGCTGATACGCCTGGGGCTTTACAGCGAACGCGGCCGCAGCGCTGTCATTGTCGCCCGCGCGCTCATCGCAAGCAGTCGCATTCCCGACACGGATGATGGCGTGCGCCAAGCGCGACAGGCGTTGATGGCATTGCCACTCAACCACCCGGCCCGCGGCGTCATTGATACGCCCGAGTTCTTCACGTTGGATGGACTGCACGATTTGATCTTCAACGTTCAAGAATCACGCTACACGCCGTTACAGTTAAAAGTGCTGATTGCCAGTGCAGGCCTGACCTTCCTGGGGTTTGATACCGACGCACCTGTAAAAGCTGCCTACGCGCGCGCATTCCCCAACGATGCGCATGGTGTTGATCTCGACAACTGGGAGCGCTTCGAGCAAAACCAGCCCCAGGCCTTCGCCGAGATGTACCAACTGTGGTGTTACAAGGTTTGAACGCAATGAGCACAAAAAGCACCAGCGGAACCTGGAACCCGGATCTGTATTTGCGCTACGCGGCTTATCGCGCGCGCCCTGCCGAAGATTTAATGCCGCGTCTGAAATTGAATGTGCCCGGCGACATTTACGATCTGGGCTGTGGCCCCGGCAATCTGACCCAGAAACTGAAAGACACCTGGCCCGACCGCAACGTCATCGGCGTCGACTCATCGCCCGACATGTTGAAAACCGCGCGCGAAAAAATCCCGAACGGCATTACATGGCAGCAGGGCGACATTTCGGCCTGGGGCGCCACATCTACAGCCGCCCTTGTTTTTACGAACGCTGCCCTTCACTGGGTGCCCGATCATAAAACCTTGCTGCCGCGCCTGATGCGCCAAGTCGCCCCCGGCGGCCTTCTGGCCATGCAGGTGCCCGTCTCGCACCCGGAAGGTTATCACCAGTGCATCGAGGAGTTGGCCAAATCGCCCAAGTGGCATGACCGGTTCAAGGACGTGCACGCCCATGACGACCCGCTGGCTGCCAGCGCCTACTACGACCTGTTAAGCCCGCTGTGCAGCGACATGGATATCTGGGAGACCGACTATCATCACGTTCTGGAAGGCGAAAACCCCGTAACCGAGTGGATTTCGTCGACCGGCCTGGTGCCCTTCCTGACCGCCCTGCCCGAAGCTGACCGCCCCGCCTACCTGGCCGACTACAGCGCACTGGCGGCCAAGGCCTACCCGCGCCAAGCCGACGGCAAGGTGCTGTTCACCATGCACAGGCTGTTCGTGTTAGCCACGCGAAAAGGTTAACGCCGCGATGGCGTACTAAACGGCCCCCGCCGCCTGGAGCCGGGCAATGCCCGACAGAGCCTGAGACAGGGTCAGATCCGGGCGCACGGCGATCACCGCCAGGGCTGCCGCACGGGTTTGGGTTAGGTCGTCACGGCCCAGAGATTTGGCAAGGCTCAGAGTGCGGGCCACGATGCCGCGCACATCATCCAAATTCGACAACCGCGAATTCAGGGGCAGGGAATTGCCGGTATCCACCATGGTATTCATGGTCGGTAGCCTTTCGTTCCATCTCTCTCATGGCACCCGGTCTTGTGAGCGCGCCGGGATGCACCACTAATTGTAGACCTAATTTATTGCGTATCAATGGCTTGTGGGTTTTCGCCGCAAAGCGTGACTTTTCGGCCACGTGTGGCGCTGCCGCCAAAAGCCCCTAGGGGATTGATTTTATTTACGAAACCGCTTCAGCTTGGGATGATCTGGTGCGAAGGGTTGTCCGCTGGCCGAGCGTCGCGGCGTTGCCAAAGCCCGTTCCTCGGTGCGCGCCACACAGGCTTTTTTCTCGGTCGGAGTCATGGTGCGCCACGCGCCGATCTCCTGGAGGGTGCGCAAACAGCCGATGCACATCTTGGTTACGGCATCGACGCTGCACACGCTGATGCAGGGCGAGGCCACGTATTCCTCGGCTTCGGTGGCGTTCAGGATGGCTGAGGCGGGGTCGGTATCAGGCTCTGTCGGATTAGTCATGGCCCAGAGGTAATGGCCTCAGGTGTGTCTTTCAATCAAAACCCTGCCGTGACATTGAAGGGGAAGCGCATCCTAGCCAACGACAGGCCGCCCATGACCAATCGCTACGAAACCCTGACCAACCTAGGAGGGGCATCCGACATCCCCGCCAGCCCCGATGTGGCTGTGCTGGAGACCGTCCCCAACCCCCATCAGGACACCGACTACCTGATCCGGTTCACGGCCCCGGAGTTCACCTCGATCTGCCCCGTCACGGGCCAGCCCGATTTCGCCCATCTGGTCATCGACTATGCGCCCGACGAAACCATCGTCGAATCCAAGTCGCTGAAATTGTTCCTGACCTCGTTCCGGAACCACGGCGCCTTTCACGAGGACTGCACCATCACCATCGCCAAAAGATTAGTCGAAGCGATGGAACCGAAATGGCTGCGCATTGGCGGCTACTGGTACCCGCGCGGCGGCATCCCCATCGACGTGTTCTGGCAAACCGGCACACTGCCGAATGGTCTCTGGGTCCCGGACCAGGGCGTGCAACCCTATCGCGGGCGAGGCTAAACCCGATGTTCGCGGCCCTTGTTGCCAAGTACCTGTTCATCGCCGGCACCATTCCGTTCATCCTGCTGGGAACCTTGCACTGGCTGTTCACGTTCCTGGACATGAAAAAGCCGACACGCTTTGCGCCGCGCGATGACGTGGTGCGCATCGGCATGCAGGCCACAACCATGCGCCTGACCAACCGCACCAGCATGTGGAAAGCCTGGATGGGCTTTCACCACAGCCACAGTATTGGCGCCATTTTCTTCGGGCTGATTTTCCTGATCCTGGCGGTGCAGGATTTCGGGGCGCTGGTCAACAACACCGTACTGATGCGCTTAGCGACCGTTGTACCGCTGATTTATCTATGGGTCGCCGTGCGCTTCTGGTTTCGCACACCCATCATTGGCATCGCGATCAGTGCCGCCTGCTTTATCGCGTCGTTTTTGCTGACGCTTTAGCGCGATTTAGGTTTGGGCGGCTGCCACAGTTCGATCTTGCGGCCCTCGGGGTCCATGATCCACGCGAACTTGCCGAACTCATCGGACTGGGGCTTGCCTTCCAGCGCGATGCCGTCATCGGCCAGCTGCTTTAACAAACCATCCAAATCCCGCACCACGTAGTTGACCATGAACTCTGATGTGCCGGGCGCGAAGTAAGTGGTGTCCTTCTTGAAGGGCGACCACACCGTGTAGGCGGGTGCATTGTTTGCGTCTTTCCACAAAAACCGCGCCATGAAGTGATCGTCGTAGCTTTCGAGCGGCACGCCCAGGTGCTTCTGGTACCAAGCCGCCGTGACTTGGGGGTTCGCACTTTTGAAGAACACGCCGCCGATGCCCGACACATTCTGCGGTTTTGCCGGCACCGCTTGGCCCAAAGCAAACCCCGCCACAAGGCCGACACCCAGCACAGCACCTAACGGCGCAAATCGATTCAACGTGCTCTTGTTCATTGCACATCCTTCTTCATTACAGTGCGGCCAGATGTTGCCAGACGGCACGTTACGTCAGAATGCGGCGCAGCGGAACGCTGCCGAGCGATCATATTTCGGACAATTTTCCCGCGCGCCTTGGCGCAGTGCGCTGATTAGCCTCTAATTGCGGCACAGATACCAACAACAGCATTGAATGGGGCGTTTGGGATGAAGCGATTCGAGGGGAAGGTCGCGCTGGTCAGCAACGGGGCATCGGCTGTAGGCCAAGCGATTGTGAAACGCCTGGCCGCCGAAGGTGCGCTTGTAATGGTCGCTGACGCAGACCTAAAGGCTGCGACTGCAACGGCCAAAGCCGCTGGAACACAGCATCAGGCAGTTCAGCACGACGTCACTACCATCCAAAGCTGGGACAGCGTGCTGGCGAAAACGGTCAGCGCTTTTCAGCGCCTGGACGTGCTGGTGAACATCGCCACCGCCGCCTACAGCACCCCCACTGCTATTGCCGACACAACGCTGGAGCAATTCCGCGCCGTCACCACGCCCAACATCGAAGGTGCGTTCTTGGGCTTGCGTTACGGCGTTGTGAAAATGCGCGAACTGGGGAACGGCGGTGCGGTGGTGAACGTCGCCTCCGCCTACGCCACCGTCGGGCTTGCGGGTCAGGCCGCTTTCAATGCTTCGGGCAACGGCGTGCGCATGATGACAAAAGCCGCAGCACTTTCCTGCGCGGAGTCCAAAGACAACATCCGCATCAACGCGGTGCAGACGGGCCTCATCACCGGCGCTCCGGAAAGCACCATCGTTGTCTCCCCTGCCACCGTGCCCCTCGGTCGCAAAGGCAGCGTGGATGATGTGGCATCGGCTGTTGCGTACCTGGCGTCGGACGATGCGGGTTACATCACGGGCTACATTCTGCCGGTCGACGGCGGAATGCTGGCCGCTTAACCCGGAGCACAAACATGGGTGTGTTGACGGGCAAAGTCGTCATCGTGACTGGTGCGACCTCGGGGATCGGAAAAGGCTGCGCCATCGAATTCGCCAAAGCCGGCGCGAAAGTGGTTGTCACGGGCCGCAACGAAGAACGTGGCGCGAATACAGTTCGGCTGGTGAAAGAGGTTGGCGGCGATGTGGTGTTCGTACGCCAGGATGTCACGGCTGAATCCGATTGGGCGAAGGTGATGGATATCACCCTCAGCACCTATGGCCGCTTGGACTGCTTACTCAATAACGCCGGCGAAGCGGTGGTGAAGCCCTTGGAACTGCTGACGCTGGATGATTTGCAGTTTCTGCTGCGCGTGGACCTGGACGGACCGTTCCTGGGCATCAAACACGCCTGGCCGCATTTAAAAAAGTCCGGTGGCGGCACAATCATGAATATGAGTTCCATCACCGGCCAGAAAGGCGGTGCGCTCGGCAGCGCGTACTGCGCCGCCAAGGGTGCGCAGCTTGCTTTAACGCGCGCGGCGGCCCTGGAAGGGACTGCGCACAACATCCGGGTGAACTCCATTCACCCCGGCCTGATCTGGACGGAAGGCATTCCTGATGTGATGGGACCGAACCCGGAAACCTATCGTCACAAGCTGGAAGCAACCGTGCCGACCAAAGTGCTGGGCGACACCTGGCACGTGGGCACGGCCGTGGTGTTTTTGGCATCTGACGAAGCCAGCTACATCACTGGAACTGAGTTCAATGTCGATGGCGGAAAGAGTGCCCAATAGCCTGCCCCAGACACTCGCCGGGAAACGCGCGATCATCACCGGCGGGACGGCGGGCATCGGTCGCGCCACCGCAGAGTTGTTTGTGGAACACGGCGCGAAGGTTGTTGTAACGGGACGCGACCTTGAGCGCGCCAAAAACATCCAGCCGCTGATCGACCAGGGCCATGCGCTGTTTGTACAGCAGGATACCAGCGATGAGAAAAGCTGGGCCGACGTGATAAGCCGCACGCTTGAAGCCTATGGCGGCCTCGATATTCTGGTGAACAACGCGGGTCGCCTGATCGTCAAGCCTCTACCCCTGCTGTCGCACGACGACATGAAGCTGATGCTGGCCGCGAATTTAGAGTCGGTTTTTCTGGGCATGCGCGCCGCGTGGCCGCACCTGACGAAAACCGGCGGCAACATTGTCAATGTCTCGGCCTTGATGGGCGCAAAAACAGCCGCGATTGGTTTGGCCTACAGCGCCGCCAAAGCCGCACAGCAGGCATTGACCAAATCGGCAGCCCTGGAAGGGGCCGCTCACAACATCCGCGTGAACACCGTACTGCCGGGCGTTATCTGGTCAGATGGCTGGAAGCGGCTGGCGGGCGAAAAGCAGGACGAAACCAAAACCAGCGTCAGCGCCAACATTCCGTTGAAGCGCGTGGGCGAACCGCGCGAGATCGCCCAAGCCATCGTCTATCTTGCCGGTGATGAAGCGCGCTACATTACCGGCATAGAAATGACCATTGATGGCGGAAGCTTCGCCGGATAGGACCTCCATGACAAAACTCAGCGGACGTATTGCCTTGGTCACGGGTGCGGCTGGCGTACTGGGTCAAGCCATCTGCAAGAAGCTGATCACCGAGGGCGCCAAGGTGGCGGTCGCGGACATTGATGCCGCCAAGGGCGGCGCGTTCGCCCAATCTTTGGGCACAGCCGCCATGTTCGTGCCCCTGGATGTCACCAGCGAGGACTCGTGGCGCGCGGCTGTTGGCACCGTGTCGCAGGCCCTGGGCGCGCCGGACATTCTGGTGAACAACGCAGGCTATCTGAAACCCGCCAACATTGAACAAGCCACGCTGGCCGACTGGCGCAAGACCATGCAGATCAACGGCGACGGTACGTTCCTGGGCTGCAAGCTGGGCGTCGAGGTGATGAAAGCGCGGCCCAAAACATTGAGCAGTGGCGTCATCATCAACTTATCATCAGCGATGGGTTTACGCGGGCGCGCGCCCCACCCCGCCTACACCGCCTCCAAAGCCGCGATCCGGCTTCTGACACAGTCGGTGGCCAAGCACTGTGGAGCCGAGGGTTACAACATCCGTGTGGTTGCGGTGCTGCCCGGCGCCATCGATTCCGACATGCTGCGCCTGAATATCCCGGCCGGCGGCACCAAGGACGAGTTCTATGCCCACACCAGCACGCTGAATCTGGTGGGCCGCATCGGACGGCCTGAGGATGTCGCGAATGCAATAACGTTCCTGGCCAGCGATGACGCCAGCTTCATGAGCGGTACGGATTTTCCGGTGGATGGCGGCAGTACTGTTTAGGGCTGCAACGCTCTGAGGCTGCAAATCGGGAAGCCTGCAAATCGGGAAGCCTGCAAATAGGGCTCAAAACGATGGTGCCTCGATTCGGACTCCCCGTTGCCAGAGGTCCAAACCGAGGCACCCTCTCCCCCTCGTATAACTCGGTGGGCCCATGGGCCCGTGGGGCGCAAGAATATGCAGGCCGGTCCATTGGGCAAGGCGACAATTTTTGGGGGAACACGATTCTGCCGTTGACTGTGCAAGTCTGCCACACCCCCCCGAATAAGGGATGGCGCATCCTCAGCCAGCTATGCAGGTCAGGCCCCGGCGCATTAGCGCTTGGCCGGCCAGCGCCTGGTGTCGTGGTCGGGATGCTGATGTGATGTGAAGCGGGGAAACCGTTTTTTCAGCGCCGTCATATTCGTGTCTTCGTGCGGCAATCCGTCTTTCAGACGCAGCCACCTCACCCACGATTCCGTACCGTAGTGCATTTTGGGCTTCACGGCGTTGGGATCATCAAGACTGCCGATGGTCAGGTTCAGCCTTTGGCCATCGCGGTACCTGAACGTCAGCGGCGTGCCGCACTTGGGACAAAAGCCGCGATCCACCTCGCTGGAGGAGCGGAAGTACTTGGGCTTACCGCGCGTCCACTTCACTGTTTTCATCGGCACGGGCGCTAAGGCAGCGAAAACGTTTCCGACTGCCTTCTGGCACATCCGGCAATGACACAGATGCACGCCCTCTTTGGGTACCGGAATGGAATAGCGCACTGCGCCGCATTGGCATCCACCCGAAAGGCGTTTTGCTGCGGGCTCCTTCTTTGAAGCCATATGCGCTGTCCTTCTGCGTTACTTCTTTTCGTCCAGATTCAAACTGGCGGAATTGATGCAGTAGCGCAAACCGGTGGGGCGCGGGCCGTCCGGGAACACGTGGCCCAGATGCCCCCCGCAATTTGAACACGTCACTTCGACGCGGCGCATGCCGTGCGTGGTGTCGGCGTGTTCTTCAACGGCCGAGTCTTGGAGGGGCTGATAGAAGCTGGGCCAGCCCGAGCCTGAATTGTATTTGGTGGCGGCATCGAACAACGCCTGACCACAGCCGGCGCAGACAAAAGTTCCAGCGCCTTTGTAGCCTTCATACTTGCCAGTGAAGGCGCGCTCGGTGCCCTTTTGGCGCAGGATGCGAAATTCTTCCGGCGACAAATCCTGACGCCATTGATCTTCGCTTTTGACGAGCTTCGACATTGCTGACCTCTCAGCCGATTTACTTCTGGAGCGAATCCGTGGCTTCGCGGATCTGGGCGCGGGCGCGCAACAGATCAAAACCAAGCTCGGACAGGTGCGAGGGCACAAACAGCCCCCCCGGCGATCCGTTCGCGACAATCAGCGGATCCATCACCGAAGCCTTGCGCAGGCTTTCCAGCATGTTGTTCCAGATGCCTGTGGCCTGCTTCTGGGCAATGACCGCTTCAAAGTCGGTGCCAAGTTCGCGCAGGATCATGTGATAGCCGAACAAGCGCCCCTTGACGTTGTAGAACACATCATCGGCCTGGCGGTCGAAGTAGCCGCCGCCGGCCTTGCTGACTTGTGCATCCAAGTAAGCGCTGGCCGAGCCTAAGTCGGCGGCCACGCGATCCAGGAACGCGATCAGGTTGTCGGAACGGCGGTCATAGGTGGATTGGCCCGACCCCACAGCCGAGTTGTAGCGCATCAAGGCATCGGCAGCTTGCAGATAGCGCGACTCAGCCGTCGGCATCGGCAGAATGTTGCCCTGCCCCCAATACCACGTCGTCGGGTCGTACTTCAAAAGGCCCGCCGCGAGATCAAGGTTGGGGTCAATCGAGCTAGAACCGCGCACGCGGCCCAGGTAGTCGCCCAATTCCACCGCGAAGCGCGACAGCGAATAGATCATGCCGCTTTGGTAGTTGGGCATGTTGTCCAGGGCCGAGGCCGGCATCCAGAAGGGCTTGTTGGGCGCCCAGTATTCCGCTTGCTGATGGATCAGCGTCACGGCCATGGCAATCGCCCGGCTGCCGCCCTGGACGGTGTACTGCGGAGCCGGCTGCAATGTCACGTCGTCATCAATCGTGTGATAAAGCGCCATGCCCACCGGGTAGTAGACCAGCAACAGAGCAGCAAATGCGGCCACAGCGCCACCAATGAGGCGCAGTTTATCGGTCGGCTCATCCTGGGTCGCATCGGTGTCGCGCCGGAAAGGGCTGGTGAACCGATCCGAGAATCCATCCCAGAACGATTTCAATCGGTCGACGGTATCGCGGACAAAATCAGACATGGCCCTCAAGACTGCGGGAGTGAATCACTGAACCCAACATGGGCGTGCGCTGCGGCAAGGTCAATGCCTGGAACACCGCAGCGCCACCCAAAATCCCCGCAATGTGAAGGCGCAATCTCTAGGACAAATCATGACAGCCCCGCCTCAGCACTTGATATCGCGCTCGGACTTCTCGGGCACGCGCATGGTGCGGCTGGGGCCCTTGCCGCAACGATAGCGGACGACCAGGTCTTTGCGCGCGCCGACGTCTGGGTCGCCAAAAATCTTGTTCGAGGCTTTGACGTCGCAGTTGTTCTCGCCGTGGCATTCGTCGCGCACATAGCGATTGGCGTCGATACGCTTGCCGTTCACCGACTCATACTGCGCGTCCTCGATAACCATGCGCTGCTTGCGGTCGCGATCACGACCGCGGACGTCGTAGTCGTCACCAAAGTCGCGACGACGATATCCGCCGATACCCTGCTGGTAATAAACCTCGCCCTCGAACGTATTCGGGCCGCGAACCCGGCCATAGTTGGGTTCATCGTAATAGGCCGGGTCGTAATAATCCGCACATCCACCCAAACCGCACGTCGCAAGGGCAACAGCGAAGACAGTGCGCATCATTTCAACTCTTAAACCTCCCAAAGGCGGCTTTGCCAACAGCGGCAGCATCAGCCGGATATAGACATGATTGTGGGTGAACCGGGCGGAATTACGGCGTGTCGGGACAGGTAAAACCAAAGCCATTGGAATGCCTTGACCCGCTCACGCC
>JAEUKL010000080.1 GCA_016793005.1 Rhodospirillaceae bacterium
ATGGTCGCGGCCGTCGTGATCACCAATTACGAAGCCACGGCGCAAATGCTGGGTGTTACCCTCAACCGTAAAATCGACCCCGCCGTGCGCACCCGCAGTTGGGATGCGGCCGGGGTGTGGGCCAGTTCCTTGGCCCGTGACTTTCCGGGTGATGCATTTCTGTTTGACGAACGCCATACGTTTACCGCGCTGAGTTACTACACCCGGCCGCATCCGATGAGTGCGCGCATGTGGAACCCGCGCGGCGGCGTCAGCAACCATTTCGAGATGACGGCCTCGTTGAAAGACGCAACACCTCAGAGTTTTATTTATGTGACCAAACAGCCGAATGCAGATGCGGTGTCGGCCTTTTTCCTGGCCGAACAGCCCCTGGGCCGGTGGCACAAGCAATCGTATCCCGGGCATGATCTTGCATTGTATGCCTTTCGGTTGACGGGCTTTCGCGGGTACAATCCGGGTCAAGGCAACGCTTCACCACTTCCGTAGATTGTCCCTGTTATGATGCCGTTTATTGATCGTGTCTGGAATGAACTGAAAACCCAGCCGAGCCGCTGGCTCTTACTGATCGTGCTGTTCTTTCTGTTTTTCCCGGGCTTCGATATCTGGGTCAGCGCGCAGTACTACGTGCCCGGCACCGGGTTTACGTGGGATCGCAGCGGGTTCATGGAATTTGCGCGCGATGCGATGCCGGAAATCATTCTCGGCGTGTTCGTGTTCTGCATTGTGCTGTGGGTGGCGGGCATTTGGTACGAAAAATGGTTCTGGGGCATGACCACCAACCGCGCCACGTATCTGATTACGTCGCTGTTGGTCGGTCCAGGGTTGATTGTCGAAGCGCTCTTGAAGCCCAACTGGGGCCGCGCGCGGCCCAAAGACATCCTCGAATTCGGCGGGCAGGCCCACTACACACCGCCGCTGTTCGTGGCGCATGAATGTGAAAGAAACTGCTCGTTCGTTTCGGGCCATGCGGCCATTGCATTCTGGGTCACGGCGTTCGGGTTCATGCTGCCGCCCAAGTGGCGTGGCCTGGGTGTGGCCGTGGGCTTGGTGTTCGGCATTGCGGGCGGTTGGGTGCGGATCGCGCAAGGGGCCCACTTCTTCAGCGATGTGGTGTTCGCGGGCCTGATTGTGCTGGGGGTGAACATGCTGCTGTACCGCCAGATTATCCTGCGCGAAGCGCCGCCTGAACATCTGCCCTAACCCATGGCTTTGCGCGCGCGTCTGTCATCGCTGGTGAGGGGGCTCGCGGGGTCATCTGCGCCGTCATCGCCCTGGCAGCCTGTGGGCCAGCCGTACCCGTTGCTCACAACGTTCGAGGCCGCGCCGTTGAACAACGTGCCGGGCTTGGTGGCGTTCTGGCACCTGGGCGTGCGGCCGCAATGGTTGAAGGTGGCTCTGGTGCAAAACTTGGGCCTTGCGATTGCCAAAGCCGCCGCCACGCCCGCGATCATGTCGTACCGGCCCAACGGCGATGTATACCTCGCTTGGGCCCGCAGTATTCAACCAGCCCAGGCCAAGCACGTGATTGAAGCCTTACAGCCCGTATTGAAGATCAAGCTTGATACGGAAATCGACAACCTGGGCGACGCCAAAGCTGATTTCCCGCTGCCGCCCGGAACCGGCGACCTGTCCTAGCACTGCATGTTCGGCCTTTGAGTGTCCGCAACGTTTTCTCCATACTTTCCCCACTGGCGCTTGTAATGATCTGATCTAAGGCAAGTAGTCAGAACGAGGGGTGCGATGCGTAAAGGGTATGTCGATACGCCTGTGGGGCAAGTTCATTACCGCGAGCACGGCAGCGGCGCGCCGCTGGTGCTGTTGCATCAAACCGCGTGGTCCTCGACGCAGTTCAAAAACGCAATGGAGCCCTTGGCCGCGCGCGGGCTTCGCGTCATTGCCGTGGATACGCCGGGCTATGGCATGTCGGATGGTTTCACATCGCCACCCACCATCGCGCAGTACGCCGATATTTTGCTGAGCGTGTTCGATCAGTTGGGTCTGAAGAAGGCCAGCATCGCCGCACATCATACGGGCGTATCCATCGCCATTTCATTTGCCGCGCGTTTTCCAGACCGTGTCGAACGCATGGCTTTGCACGGCGTGCCGCTCTACACGCCTGAAGAGCGCGCCGAGCGCTTGGCGCGGCCGCATTTCGACCAAACCCCGCAGACCGACGGCAGCCACTTGCAGAAGCGTTTTCAGAACGGCGTGCGCATGTCGCCGGGCGCAAGCCTGGAAGCCATCAACTGGTCGACCGTTCTGTTTTTCTGGGCGGGCCCTTTGGAGTGGTACGGGCATCACGCGGCATTCAGCTACGACAGCGCGCCCGACCTGATGAAAATCAAAGCGCCGACCCTGATTATGTCTAACACGGGTGACACGTTGCATGTGGTGGTCGATCGCATCAAGAAATTGCGGCCCGACTTTTCATTCTCGGTGATGGAGGGCGGCACGTATCATGTGGTGTACGATGAAGCGCTGCCGTGGGCGAAAAACGTGGCTGACTTTGTGTTGGATAAATGACCATCCGCCGCGGATACATCGACGGGCCATTCGGCCAACTGCATTATCGTGCAGTTGAAGGGAGTGGGGCGGGCGATGGCGTGCCGCTGATCCTGTCGCACCAGTCGCCCAGTTCGTCGATGCAGTTCATCGCGGGGTTAGAGCCGCTGGCAGCTCTGGGCCTGAAGGTGGTGGCGGTTGATACGCCAGGCTATGGCTGTTCGGATTTGCCCGCGCATCGTCCGTCTGTGATCGACTATTCCAAAATGTTTGCGCCGGTCATGGATCATTTCCATTGGAGCGCGGCCAATCTATTGGGCCATCACACCGGCGCGGCCAACGTCACGGCGTTCGCTGTGCGCGAGCCCAAACGCGTGCTGAAACTGATCCTGAATGGCCCGCCGGTGTTCACGCCCGAGGAACGTGCCGAGCGTTTGCCCAAACCCGGCCCCATAGCAATCGAGTCCGACGGCAGCCACTTGTCAAAGCGCTTCCAGGGCCGCGTGAATGTCACGGTGGGCTGGACGCGCCTGGATGCGATGCAGAAGAACTTCATGCAGACACTGTGGGCCGGAGAAACGTTCTGGTATGGGCACAAAGCCGCCTACGAATACGACATGATGACGGATTTCATGGCGCTGAAAGCCCCTACATTGATTCTCTCTAATAGCACCGACGACATTTATCACCTGGCCCAGCGCGCTCGGCAGTTGCGCCCCGACATGGCTTACGCCGAGCTTTCCGGCGGCACCCATGACATCGTCGATGAGCAGCCCGAAGCCTGGGCCGCTGCCGTCGCGCAATACCTAAAATCTGCGTAAGGCCCCAGAAAGGCCATAAGTGATTGCCACGATGTTCGCGTAACATGGGGGCATCATGGCCGCAGTTGTTTCCCTTCACGGTATCGCGACCGCTTATCCGCCGCATCGGCTGGAGCAGCGCGAGGTCATGACCAAGGCGGCCGAGGTCTTTGGTCACAAACCTGAGTTGATGTCGCGCATGGCGCAGACCTATGGGAACGCCGGCGTGCAGACGCGCCATTCGTGCGTTCCGTTGGAATGGTACGCGGGCGACCATGGCTGGCCCGAGCGCATGGCGCTGTTCGAGGAACATGCGCTGATGCTGCTGGGCCATGCGGCGTATCGCGTGCTGAAAAGTGCCGACGCGGCGGCGGGTGACATTGCGGCGACTGTCACTGTGTCATCGACGGGCATTGCCACGCCGAGTTTGGATTCGCTGCTGCAAGGCCCGCTGGGGTTAAAGCCTACGGTGCAACGTTTGCCGGTGTTCGGGCTGGGCTGTGCCGGCGGCGTGATTGGTCTGGCGCGCGCGGCAGCGATAGCACAGTCCATGCCGGGGCAGTGGGTGCTGTTTCTATGCACCGAATTGTGCGGGCTCACGTTTCGCAAGGCCGACGACAGCAAGGCCAACATTATCGGCACAACAATTTTTGGTGACGGCGCGGCGGCGGTGTTGCTGCGGGCCGACAACGATGCAGGAGGCTTTGCGACGCTCGATGCCTGGGGCGAGCACACCTGGCCCGCATCGCGCGACGTGATGGGCTGGCGCGTAGAGGATAACGGCTTAGGCGTGGTGTTCTCACGCCACATTCCGTCGCTGATCCGCACCGAGATGCGCAAGGTCAGTGATGCGTTCCTGCGCGGTGTAAACCTGACGCCCGAAGATTTTGCCGGATTCATCGTTCATCCCGGCGGTGAGAAAGTCATCAGCGCCTTGGAAGAGGTTTACGATCTGCCGTCGGGCCATTTAGCCGTGGCGCGCAAAGTTCTGTCCGAGCGCGGCAATATGTCGGCGGTTACGGTGCTGGCGGTGCTGGAAGAAACACTTTCCACCAACGCCAAAGGCCGTCACCTGATGTCGGCGCTCGGGCCGGGGTTCTCGGCGGCGTTCAACGTGATCACACTCCGATGACGGCGGCCTTCGTCCTGCTGGGGCTGGTGGCGTTTGAGCGGTTGGCGGAACTGGTGATTTCGCAACGGAACACCAAGCGCTTGCTGGCTGAAGGTGCGCACGAAACTGCCCCCGGACATTATCCGCTCATTGTGCTGGTGCATGTGGCGTGGCTGGCCGCATTGTTCGCCTGGGTCGTGATGTATCAACCGGTGCTGCGACCCATTTGGCTTGGCGTGTACATTGCGCTTCAAGTCTTTCGGGCCTGGGTCATGCTGTCGCTGGGCCGCTACTGGACGACGCGCATTATCACTGTCCCCCATGCGCCGCTGGTCACGCGCGGGCCGTACAAATATCTGCGGCATCCGAATTATGTTGTGGTGGTGCTGGAAATCGCGGTGCTGCCGCTGGCCATTGGCGCATGGCCGATTGCACTGCTGTTTAGTGCTTTGAACGCGCTGGTGCTGTGGATCAGGATCAGGGCTGAGAACGCAGCCCTTCAGTCGCGCATCTAGTCGTCGCTCGTCCAATCCAGCACACGCTTGGCGGTTTTGAAATCAAGCCCGGCCCGCGCAAGTGTGGCTAGATCTTTGCGGTCGGTGTCGCGATCCCGTTCGGTCCGGTAGGGGCCGATGCGCCGCCGCCGTGCGATGGCCAGCCCCGCCTCAAAGTCCGCGTCCGCATGACTTTCGCTGTCCAGCGCCTGCTTGATGGTGGCTGGGGCGATGCCCTTGGCGCGCAGTTTGGCGGCGGTCTTGGCTTTGGGTTTTTTCAAAACCTGGTCAAACCGCACGCGGGCCGCAGCATATTGTGCGTCGTTGATGGCGCCCTTGGCGACGAACGCGGCCACGATCTCGTCAATGTCCTGGTACGCCTGGGCCCGCAGGTCAGGGGCCTCGGTGGTCATCTTCAGCACGCGCCGCCGCAAGACCTGGCGCAGGTTCTCGGCGCTTGAGGAAAACCGCTTCAGGTAAAACAGCGCAATGTTGTTCAGGCGGCGTTTCGTCGGCAGCTTGGCGGGGCGGCGTTGAGGTTTCTCCCCAGCCTTGCCCTTTTTTAAGCCCTGACCTGTTACATCTGCTCTTGCCATGCCGGACCCGTGGGCCTAAACCGCAACCCGTGTTCATTCTAAGGCGTTCCTCTTTCTGCCATGCACGACGCGAACGTGACCAGTAGCAAAGCCGTCTTCACCGTGCCGCCGCCGCGGACCATGGGTGCTGTCAATTGGCTGGGCCTGTGGGAGCTGTACCTGAAGGAAGTGCGCCGCTTCTGGAAAGTGATCGTCCAGACGGTCGCGGCCCCGGTCATCACCAGTCTCATGTTCCTCTTGGTCATGGTGTTCGCTTTTGGCCGTCAGGGTGTCAGCATCGCGGGCTACCCGTTTGCCGACTTCCTGGTGCCGGGGCTGATCATTATGACCATGGTGCAGAACGCCTTTGCCAACACCTCGTCGTCCATTCTGGTGTCGAAGGTGCAGGGCAATATTGTCGACGTCCTGATGCCGCCCTTAAGTGCCGCTGAACTGACGATTGCCTGGATCGCCGGTGGGGCCACGCGCGGTGTCATCGTCGGCATCGCGTGCCTGGGCGTCATGTCGTTCTTTGCCAACATTCACATCTACAATGTCTGGCTGATTATTTTTCACGGTCTGGCGGGTGCGCTGTTTATGTCGTCGCTGGGCGTGATCGGCGCGATCTGGGCCGAGAAGTTCGACCACATGGCCGCAGTTACCAACTTTGTCGTCACCCCGCTGACATTTTTGTCGGGCACATTCTACACGGTTGATCGTTTGCCCGAGTGGGGCCAGTTCATCGCCCACTACAATCCGTTCTTCTACAACATCGACGGTTTCCGGCATGGCTTCCTGGGGCAAGAACCCAGCCAGCCGGTCTTGGGCGTGATCGTAATGACGGCGCTAAATCTGGTGCTGTTCGCCGTCACCTACATCATGATCCGACGAGGCTATAAGCTCAAAGCTTAGGCCCTGATCGCTTCCGCCACATCCAAGGTTCATGGGACCAGCCGTTGACATTAACGGCGGCCCGCGTAATCAATAGCGGCAGAAAGGGCGGTTTTCACAAACCGCCCCAATTTTTTTTCGGGGTGTTCGTCACCTCAAAGCTACCCCTCATAACCAACAGGATTTTTTAGAGCGTCGGAGAAAAGGAAAGAGAAATGTCGATCGCTGCTGTTATGCCGACCTATGCCAGAACCGATATCGTTTTTGATCGGGGCGAAGGGGCGTGGCTGTATGCCACCGACGGGCGACGATTCCTGGACTTCGGCGCCGGCATTGCCGTGACCGCGTTGGGCCACGCGCATCCGCATTTGGTGGCCGCACTCAAGGCGCAAGCCGAGAAGCTGTGGCATACCTCGAACCTCTACCGCATTGCCGGTCAAGAGAAGCTGGCCGCCCGCCTGGTTGAGGCGACGTTTGCCGACACCATGTTCTTTTGCAACTCAGGGGCCGAAGCGATGGAGTGCGCCATTAAAACGGCGCGCCGCTATCATCAGGCACAAGGTGCGAAGGATAAGTACCGCGTGATTACGCTGCGTGGTGCGTTCCATGGCCGCACGCTCGCCACCATTTCGGCGGGCGGGCAGGAAAAGCACTTGGACGGTTTTGCGCCCAAGGTGGACGGCTTCGATCAGGTGCCTTTCGGCAACATGAACGAACTGCGCGCTGCCATCGGGCCCACTACGGCTGCAATCATCGCCGAGCCCATTCAGGGCGAAGGCGGCATCGTGCCGGCCACGCAAGAGTACATGAAGGGCCTGCGTATGGTGGCCGACGAGTTCGGCTTGTTGCTGATCCTTGACGAAGTGCAAACCGGTCTGGGCCGCACAGGTAAGCTATTGGCGCACGAATGGTACGGCATCACGCCGGATATCTGCGCCATTGCCAAAGGCTTGGGCGGCGGCTTCCCGGTCGGCGCATGTTTGGCGACTGAAAAAGCCGCCAAGTTCATGGTGGCCGGTACGCATGGCTCTACCTTCGGCGGCAACCCATTGGCCATGGCGGCTGCCAACGCCGTACTTGATGTGATGTTGGAGCCTGGGTTCTTCGACAAGGTGCAGGCTTCCGGGGCGAAGTTGCAGGCGAAACTGAAAGCCGTTGTCGCAAAGTACCCGAAAGTGTTTTCGGAGCTGCGCGGCATGGGCCTGATGCTGGGCTTGAAGGGGGCCATCCCCAACGGTCAGATTATTGCCAAGTTCGTCGAGCATGGCTTGCTGACGGTTGCGGGCGGCGACAATGTGGTGCGCATTCTGCCGCCGCTGATTATTTCCGATGCGGATATCGATGCGGGCGTGGCCATCATCGAAAAGGCCGCCGGTGAATTGGCAGCATAGCGATGTCCAACACCACAAAAACCCCGAAGCATTTTCTCGACCTCGATAAGCTGGACGCGGGCACCCTGCGCCAGATTCTCGATCTCGCCGTGAAGATGAAAAAGGAACAGAAAGCCGGCGGGTTGAAAAACCCGCCGCTGCCTGGCAAGTCGCTGGCCCTGGTGTTTGAAAAGCCGTCCACGCGAACCCGTGTATCGTTCCAGGTGGGGATGACCCAATTGGGCGGTAATGCGTTGGTGTTGTCGCCGCAGGAAACGCAGCTGGGTCGCGGTGAAACCATTGCCGACACCGCGCGCGTACTTTCGCGCTATGTGGATGCGATCATGTTGCGTACCCATGCGTCGGCGAAATTGAAAGAGCTTGCGGCGCATGCGTCGGTGCCGGTGATCAATGGGCTCACGGATGATTCGCATCCGTGCCAGATCATGGCCGACATCATGACGTACGAGGAGCACAAGGGGCCGATTAAAGGCGCAGTTGTCACCTGGTGCGGTGACGGCAACAACGTCGCCGTCAGTTGGGTTCATGCCGCGGCATTGTTTGGGTTTGAACTGCGTCTTGCATGCCCGGCCACACTGCGCGTGAAGGCCGATGTGATTGCGGCGGCCCACGCCAAAGGCGCAAAAGTTGTGGAAACAACCGATCCCATGGCGGCCGCCAGTGGGGCCGACTGCATCACCACCGACACCTGGGTGTCGATGGGCGACGAAGAAGGCAATCGCCACGGCTTGTTGCAGCCGTTCCAGGTGAACGATGCGGTTATGGCTGTAGCCAAACCCGATGCCGTGTTCCTGCATTGCCTGCCCGCGCATCGCGGCGAAGAGGTGACGGCGTCAGTGATCGATGGCCCGCGCTCGGCGGTTTGGGACGAGGCCGAAAATCGCTTGCACGCGCAAAAAGGCATTTTGGTGTGGTGCATGTCGTGAGCGCTTCGGCAGCGCCACTGTCTGTGAACTTCGATGTCTGCCAAACCTTCGTCCTCGCGGGCGGAGCGTTTCGCGGTCGCGTGGTCCGGCTGGCCTCATCCGTTAGCGAGATCGTCCGCCGCCACAACGATGCTGATGCAGTCTCCGAGTTGCTGTGCGAAGCCATGGTCTCGGCCGTGGCCTTGGCAGCGGGCATTAAGTATGACGGTGTCTTTACGCTGCAAGCGCAAGGCAAGGGGGCTGTGCATACGCTGGTGGCGGATATCACATCCGACGGTCATTTGCGGGCCTGTGCGAAGTACGACGACGACAAACTTAAGGCGACGCTCGCGCGCGGTAAGCTCGAGCATTTAGCGCCGCATCTGCTGGGGGCCGGGCATCTGGCGTTCACGGTCGATCAAGGCCCCGACACCGAGCGCTACCAGGGCATTGTCGAACTGGGCGGCACCAGCATCGCTGAGTCGGTGCATAATTATTTCCGCCAGTCCGAACAAATTGCCTCGGCCCTTGTGGTGGCGGTCGCACCGCCGGATCAAAACCATGCCGATTGGCGTGCAGGCGCTATCGTTATTCAACGTATGCCCGACGTTGGCGGCCGTCCGGTATTAAGCGATGATGACGCGGAAGATGCGTGGCGCACGGCTGTCATCTTGATGGGCAGCGTCACCAAGAAAGAGATCGTCGATGTCACGCTGCCGCCGGCAGTTTTGTTGCATCGGCTGTTTGCGACCATCGGCGTGAACCCGACCACCGCGAAGCCCATTCAGTTCGGTTGCCGCTGTTCGCGCGACCGCAGCGAACGCATTTTGGCCTCATTTCCAGCAGATGAAGTAAAGGCGTTAGCCGAAGACGGCGTGATTCGCATGACGTGCGAATTCTGCCGCACCGATTATGTTTTTACTGAAACCGAGATTGACCAACTTGCGAACCGCGATAAAGCCTAACGCGCTATAGCCTGAAAGGACGACACACATGAAAAAGTTTTTCATTGCCGCTCTCGCCCTGGCCCTTGGAACTGCAACGCTGGGCCCCTCTGCTTGGGCCGCAGATGACAAAGCGCCGCCGCCCACGCTGAAGTTCGCCGAAACGACACTCTACCGTGTCGACGCAACCAATTTTGCCGTCGATAACCGCGATGCTACGCCTAAGACCTACCCGCAGGTGGGTCATTTGGCGGCGTTCGGATTTGATGCCGCATTGAAGTCGTGGGCCGCGCAACGCTTTCAGTTGACCGGCGGCAGTGTGAATACGCTGCGCATCACCATGAAAGAGGGCCGGGTTACTGAAATCATTCTGCCGATCACCAAAGGCATCGCGGGATGGTTCAAAAAAGAAGAGTCGGTCAAGTATGAAGCGGCCTTAAGCCTTGAAGTCGCCATCGTCGACCCGGCGGGCAATGTGCTGACGAAGGCAGAGAGCTCGGCCATGGCGACACAGACCTTGATCGAAGGCACCAAGCAGTCCGAGAAAGAAGCGACCTGGGTTCAGCTGATCAACCGCTGCTTTGACAGCGTGGACCGCGAACTGAAATCGCAACTGCCGCAATATATGGCGCAATATATTCGCTAGGCATAAGGCCCAACAAAAACGCCGCAGACAAAATCTGCGGCGTTTTTTATTGAGCTGATAAAAAAGCTGTTACGATGACTTGCCGATGAACGACAGGAATTCACGACGGGTCGAGGCGTCTTCGCGGAACGCACCCAGCATTGTCGACGTCACCATGCTGACGCCGCTTTTGTGCACGCCGCGCGTGGTCATGCACTGATGTTGAGCTTCCACCACCACGGCAACACCTTTCGGATGCAGCACATTGTTAATCGCATTGGCGATCTGTGCCGTCATCTTTTCCTGAATTTGAAGGCGCTTCGCATAGGCTTCCACCACGCGCGCGAGCTTCGAGATGCCAACCACGCGGTTGTTGGGCAGGTATGCCACGTGCGCCTTGCCGATGATCGGCACCATGTGGTGTTCGCAATGGCTCTCGAAGGGGATGTCCTTCAACAGGACCATCTCGTCATAGCCTTCGACTTCTTCAAAGGTGGTGCGCAAGATCGCTTCCGGGTCCTGGCTGTAGCCAGCGAAAAATTCTTCGTACGAACGCACAACACGATCAGGCGTGCCCATCAGGCCTTCGCGGTCCGGGTCATCGCCGGCCCACAGCAGCAATGTCCGCACGGCTTCCTCGGCCTGAGTGCGGGTGGGGCGGCCCGATGTGGCGCGCGCTTCACGGTGATCGCGCAGCACGGTCGGCGAAATGGTCTTATTGAGGCTCGACATGGGCGTACCCTCTCTCGATGATGTCAGGAGTTCTTGCGAGTGGCCCGCTTGGCGTGCGGTGCTTCTGGTGTCTAGGCTATGTAGGTCGTCTTTGGCCCGAGGGCCAGTCGTATGCCCAGTATATCGGCCACACGGTATTTCACATCTTAATACGGCACCCAAAGGGCCGCGGATCAGTCGAATATCGGACGGGTTAACGGATGTGGCGGGAATCTAATTAATTCTGGCCTTGTCGTGGGGGCTATCCAGCGAAAACGCAGGAATATCCACCCAGAAACTGCCGCCATCCGGTGTGCGCATTTCGTATGACCCCACCATGATCCCCGAGGGTGTCTCAAGCGGACAGCCCGATGTGTAGTCGTACGACTCGCCCGGCTTCAGGACAGGCTGTTCGCCCACCACACCTGCGCCCTTTACTTCATGCTGACGTCCCAGCTTGTCGGTGATGCGCCAATGGCGGTTTACAAGCTGAACCGTTTCATCGCCTTTGTTCTCGATGTTGACGCGGTAGGCCCACACAAAATGATTGCGGTCGGGGGCCGACTGCTCATCCAGGAACACCGGATGGACGCTGACGCGGATATCGTGAGTCGTTTTTTCGTACATGCCAACAACCTAACACCACCCGTGTTGGACGGGTTCTAAAAGGGGACCTTCATTCGTATGTCGGATTCCGACAAATGAAGGCCCCGCAGTCAAGATATCGCGGATAATTCTTTTTTAGCCGTTCAGCGCTTGTTTCAAATCGGCAATCAAGTCGTCAGCGCTTTCCAACCCTACAGATAGTCTGATGAAGCCATCGGTAATACCAACTACAGCTTTGTCTTCGGGCGACAGGCGTTGATGGGTGGTGGTTGACGGGTGGCAAATCAAACTTTTTGTGTCGCCCAGGTTGTTCGAGATGTCGATGATCTTCAGTTTGTTGAGGAACTTGAAGGTCGCGGCTTTGCCACCTGCCACTTCAAACGCGATAATGTTGCCGCCGGCACTCATCTGGCTCATGGCCAACTGATGCTGTGGGTGCGACTTCAAGGACGGGTACAAAACTTTCGAGAGGGTTTTTTGTTCGGCCAGGAAGTTTGCGACTTTCTGCCCGTTGGCGCAGTGCCGCTCCATGCGCAGTTCAAGCGTCTCCAAGCCCTTCAACAACAACCAGGCATTAAACGGGCTTAACGCCGGACCTGTATGGCGCAGGAACGGCGTCAGCACGTCAGTAACGAATTGTGTTGTGCCCAGAATCGCGCCGCCTAAACAACGGCCCTGGCCGTCGATGTGTTTGGTGGCCGAGTACACCACAACGTCTGCACCCATCTTCAGGGGTTTTTGCAGCAGCGGTGTGGCGAATACGTTATCAACGACAACGGTAGCGCCTGCCGCGTGTGCAAGTTTGCACACTTCAGGCAGGTCGATCACTTCCAAGCCCGGATTTGAAGGGCTTTCCAAGAACACCGCTTTGGCCGGCGTCGACAATGCTTTTTTCCAGGCGTTGATATCGCGGCCGTCGACGAGTTCAGTTTTCACGCCAAAGCGCGGCATCAATTCCGCGCAGATATATTGGCACGAGCCGAACAGCGCGCGTGAGGCAACCAAGCGGTCACCGGCGCTGAGTTGACAAGCCAGGGCCGCGAACACGGCCGCCATACCGCTGCCGACGCCACGGCATTCTTCTGCACCTTCGATCAAGGCTAGGCGTTTTTCGAACATCGCAACAGTCGGGTTGCGGAAGCGCGAATACACGAAGCGGTTCAGGTTGCCGTTGAACGAGTCTTCGGCTTCTTCGGCGGTCGCATATACGTAGCCCGAGTTCATGAAGATCGCTTCGCTGGTCTCGGAGAATTGGCTGCGTTCCGTGGCACCCCGCACAAGCTGGGTGGCGGCCTGCCATTGCTTTTGATGTTCGTAATCGGTGGCCATAACGAAATTCCTTCGATCCATAGGAGGCATAAAAATAAA
>JAEUKL010000405.1 GCA_016793005.1 Rhodospirillaceae bacterium
TTCTGGTGGGCGATCTGGAAACCGGGATCCACAGCACCCGTACCGCCAATGTGGTGGCAACCCTGAAAAAGCGCTTCCCCCGCATCACGTTCGTCTGGCTGATGGGGGCCGACAACCTGGAGCAAATCCCCCGCTGGTGGCATTGGACCCGCATCTTTCACAGTGTCTGCGTTGCAGTCTTGGACCGCAGTCCTTATGCTTACAAAGCCCTGTCGGGGATGGCGGCGCAGCGTTTTCGCCGCGCCCGCGCGAAACCCAACCGGGCGCTTTTAACCCGCACCGCGCCGGCCTGGAGCTACCTTGCCATTCGCCGTCATGCGGCGTCGGGGACCGCCATTCGCCAACAGAAATTATCGCAGCTTAACGGCTCAAAAATAGACAGACCGCAGGAGATACCCATCACCACCTCAGCCACCCGCGACCTGGATCAAACGGTCGACACCATCATGACGTCGCTTGACGACAACAAGGCCCAGAACATCGTGCACTTCGATCTGGCCGGCAAAACGTCCATCGCCGACCGTATGATCGTGGCCTCGGGCACCTCGACGCGCCAGGTTACATCGCTGGCCGAAAATCTGATCACCAAGCTCAAGTCCATCGGCGTGATGGCGCGTAGCGAAGGCAAGAAGCAGGGCGACTGGGTTCTGGTGGATGCAGGTGATGTGATTGTCCACATCTTCCGCCCCGAAGTGCGCGAGTTCTACAACATCGAACGCCTGTGGGCCGCAACGCCTGTTGCAAAACCCGTGAAGGCCAAGCCTGCGGGCAAAAAACGCGCTGCCCCCAAAGCCAAGAAGCCCGCTTCAAAGTCTGCGCCAAAAGCCAAGGCCAAGCGTAAGCCGGCCAAGAGATAAGCCGTACCGCGCAGGAGCGGTTTCTCATGCGCATCCTGATTGTCGCGATCGGCAAATCCAAAGGCGGGCCTGAAAAGGAACTGCTGGAGTTATATGCCGAACGTCTGCCCTGGACACTGGATGTGAAAGAACTGAATTCCAGCAAGGATCAATCGGCCGACGTGCGCAAAGCGCGCGAAGCTGAAGCCATGCTGGCGGCAGTCCCCGAAGGCAGCACCATCATCGCCCTGGATGAGCGCGGCACTGTCGAAGGCAGCGAGAAGTTTGCGGCCCGCGTGGGCAAATGGCGCGACAGCGGCGCGCGCACGCTGGCGTTCCTGATCGGTGGCGCTGATGGACACGGCGATGCCGTGCTGAAACGCGCCACTCATCGCTTGTCCTTAGGTGCAATGACATGGCCGCACATGCTGGTGCGTGGGCTTTTGGCCGAACAGCTTTACCGCGCCCACAGCATACTCACCAACCACCCCTATCACCGCGCATGAGATAGGGCAGCTATGGTTCACATCACCTACAGCGGCAACCCCATCGACCGGCGCGCAAACCTGCGCCCCAACGAAGACGAGCTGCGCATCATCTTCACCTCAGGTGCGGCGCGCATCGTGCCGGTGTGGAGCATGAAGCATTTGTTTGACGCGAACCCGCGCGCGCAGGTTCTGTCGTTCACGCAAATCTCGGCCACGGTTGATGTGACGCGCTTAGAGCCGGTGTTCTTAGGGTTCAGTGATGATGTGCCGTGGTTCGCGCTGGGTTTGCCCGACAGCGATACACCCCCAACGTTTGGTACGGGGGCTGAATACAAAACGCTGAACGAAGTTGTGACCCTGCTGCCGGGCACGGAAGCATCTATCCTGGCTTATGCGCGCGCCATGGTGATCTGGCACGGCAATCATCGCTATTGCGGCAAATGCGGCGCTACGGCGAAACCCACCGAAGGTGGACACAGCCGCACTTGCACCAATGACACATGTGCACACCGTATGTTTCCGCGCACGGACCCGGCTGTGATTACGCTGATTGAAAACGAAGCCCGCACACACTGCCTGCTGGGCCGCCAAGCCCGCTGGGTGCCGGGCATGTATTCGGTGATCGCAGGGTTTGTGGAGCCTGGCGAAAGCCTGGAAGAAACCGTGATCCGCGAAACACTGGAAGAAACAGGCGTGCCCGTCACCGACGTGCGTTACCTGGCCAGCCAGCCCTGGCCCTTCCCCTCGTCGATCATGCTGGGGTTCCGCGCCAAAGCGCTGTCCATGGACATTCACCGGACCGACGATGAGCTGGAAGATGTGCGCTGGTACACGCGCGATGATTTGCGCAGCTTCGGCAAACCCGGACCTTATGAAGCCTTCCGGCTGCCCAACCCCTTCTCGATTGCGCGCTTTCTGCTCAACACTTGGCTGGACGAAGAAAAAGGCGTTTAAGGCTTCACGAACCGAAACGTAATCAAGCGCGGCGGTTCCATTTTGTTCGAGTCGTCATCGCGCCATTCGTTCATCTGCACGATTTGAAAACCCACCGATAGGGCTGCGTTGGCATAGTCCGATACGTCATGGAAGTACGCCGGGAAGTCCACGTCCTGCCCTGTGGCCGTATCCGTAAACACAGCCTTCTTGCCCAGCATTTGTTTGGCGGAATGCAGTTCACACACAAACATCTGCCCACCCGGTTTCAGGGCCCGAAACGCGTGGGCAAATACCGGCGATAAATCTGCAATGTGTTCCAACACCAGATTGCCGACCACAACATCGGCAGTCTGATCACTGACGGGCCAGCCTTGTGTAATGTCGCATTGTTTGAAAATAACCCGGTCCGACGCAACTTTGGTTTTGGCTTGCGCCATCATGCCTTCGGAAAAATCGAGCGCTGTAACATGGCCCGCGAGCACGGCCAGATAAGCCGTGTTAAGGCCGGTGCCGCAGCCCATTTCAATGACGGTAGCGCCGTTTAATGGCAAACTTTGCGACCGCAGCACCTTCGCACTGAGGTCGCGTGTTTTATTAGCCACCTGGTCGTAGGTGGCAGACCACTGATTATAAGCGCTGGAAACCTTATCGGCCACGGAAGCGGAATTTGTCGGCCGGGTAAGTCCCTAAGAAATCCATGCGGTCGGAATAAAGGCTTAAATCCATCAGCGCGTGCTTGAAGCCTGCACTTTTCGGATGACCCTCTACTTCCACATAGAATTCCACGGTCTTGAAAAAACCACCCACCATGTAGCTTTCAAGCTTGGTCAGGTTGATGCCGTTGGTGGCGAACCCGCCCAGCGCCTTGTACAGCGCTGCCGGCACGCTTTTGAGGCGGAAGATCATGGAGGTCACGCACTTGGTTTTCGACGACGGTGCGACCGCATCGCGCGCCATCACCAGAAAGCGGGTGGTGTTGTGCTTTTCATCCTCGATGTTGGCTTTCAGCGACTTCAAGCCATAGAGCTTGCCCGCCACTTCCGACGCGACGGCCGCAACAGTCGGATCATTACGTTGAGCAATATCGCGCGCGGCACCGGCCGTATCGATAGCCACCACCGCTTTGATTTTATGGGCGCGCAAAAACTTGCGGCACTGGCTTAAGGCATGCACGTGGCTTTCGGCGCGCTTGATGGTTTTCAACGTTGCGCCCTTCACCGCCAGCAAGTGGTGATGAATCGGCTGATAGTATTCGCCGATGATTTTAAGCCCCGAGCCCGGCAGCAAATGATGCACATCGGCAACGCGGCCCGCGACCGAGTTATCCACGGCAATCATGGCCAACTTCGCCTTGCCGTCGTGCACCGCATTGATGGCGTCTTCGAACGTAGAGCACGGCAGCGGCGTCATGCGCGGAAAGCGGGTTTTGCACGCCTGATGAGAGTACGAGCCGATGTCGCCCTGGAAGGCAATTTTGTTTTTTGCAGCCGCCATGATTACGCAACACCCAGTAATTTACGCGCACGGTCCAGATCGGCCGGGGTATCAACACCCAGCGGAATGGTATCCACCAGCACCGCACCGATGCGCATGCCATGCTCGATGGCGCGCAGTTGTTCCAAGCGCTCACGCAATTCCAGGCCGGTGGGCTGTAAGCTCACGAACTTTTTCAAGGCGTCGCGGCGGAAGGAGTACACACCGATGTGGTGATAGGCCGGGCCCTCACCCGATGGAATAAGATTGCGGCTGAAGTACAAGGCCGCCGCAATTTTTTCGCCGGGCTTGAACACGACAGCGGGCTTCACCACGGCAATGTCGTTCAATTCTTCGGGCTTGGTGATCAGGGCCACGGGCGTGCCGATATCAAACTGCGGGTTTGCGAGCGGCGCGGTCGAGGCCGCAACGATGGCCGGATCAAGTGTGGGCAAATCGCCCTGCACGTTCACGATCACATCGAACTTGCCCGAAGGGTCATAAGACTGTGCCGCGGCATACACGCGGTCAGAGCCCGAGGGCAGATCGGGGTCGGTCATCACCGCTTCGCCGCCGGCTTTGCGAATCGTATCGGCGATGTCCTGATCACCGCAGGCGACGATGACGGGGCCTGCGTTGGCTTGTACGGCGCGGCGCCAGACATGCACGATCATGGGCGAATCGCCGATCATGGCGAGCGGCTTGTTCGGCAGGCGTGTCGCCTTCAGGCGCGACGGGATCACGATCAGGGCGGGTGAGGTCATGGTGAACAGGGCATATGTTGAGAGTGACTTGCAAATCGCTGACCCAGGAGAGCTAAAAGCCAGCGAAAAGCGGGCCTGAGACATAAAGGAAGCGGGGTCCCCCGCCAAGGCGGAATGAGGGGCTTAAGGGCAATCCGCAGCCCAGGCCAAGGGCTTAAAGGCGAATATCCCCCTGTTTACCCCCCGAGTTTCGCCTTGTTTCGTATTGAGATTCCCGGCCAAAGCCTTTATTCAGACCCCTAATCGGCTGGGGTATCGGTTACGCCCGTCACAAGGGTGGCTTCAGCCTTGATGGACTTATGTTTTTGGGGCTCGTCGGCACATGCCTGATCGTTTGACGCTATACACCATCATCAGCGCTTTCTGGGTCGCCTTCTTAGGCATCCTGGGCACAAACATTGTTGTCGATAAGCTTGTGATGCCCACCGCGTCCTCGCACAGCGAAGGTGGTGAGCAAGTGTTCGCCTATCCGATCGAAGTGCAGCAAGAAGCCGCGGCCGGCGGTGGCGACACGGGCCCTGCGCAACGCCCCGATATCCGCCCGCTGATCCTGGCCGCCAATGTGGAAGACGGCAAAGCCGTGTTCCGCAAGTGCGCGAGCTGCCACACGGTTGAAGCCGGCGGCAAGAACGGCACGGGCCCGAACCTGCACGACATCGTCGGCGGCGAAATCGGCGACCATAACGGCTTCAAGACCTCCGACTCTCTGAAAGCTATTGGCGGCGTGTGGACGGTCGACAAGTTGGACGACTACCTGGAAAACCCGAAGCGCTTGGCGCCCAAGGGCACCATGTCGTTCGCAGGCTTGAAGAAGCCCAAGGAACGCGCCGACGTGATTAAGCTGCTGCTGGAAAACAGCCCCAGCGCGCCGCCGGTTGAAGCCCCGGCCGCGCAGTAAAACACATCGACATATCGGGCCGTCATGGGTCCGGACGCCTTCGCCGCCGCGAGCATCGCCCTGGTTCACCGCCTGGCCGATGCCAGCGGCGAAATCGTTTTAGGGCACTTCCGTAAAGGTGTGTCGGTCGACACGAAGACCGACGCCTCCCCGGTGACGGTGGCTGACCGCGATTCCGAAGCCAAGATGCGCGAGTTGATCCGCATCGCCTTCCCGCACCACGGCATCATCGGCGAGGAACACGGCAGCGAAAATGCCGACGCCGAGTGGGTGTGGGTGCTGGATCCCATCGACGGCACCAAATCGTTTATCAACGGCGTGCCCTTGTTCGGCACACTGATCGCGCTGATGCACAAAGGCGTGCCCTGGCTGGGCTGCATCAATCATCCGGCGTTACGTGAACGCTGGGTGGGAGGTGCGGGCCAACCCACAACGCTGAACCATCAGCCGTGCCATACCCGCGCTTGCCCAGACTTGAAGCAGGCCACCGTCTACACCACCGACATGCAGTACTTTGAACCGGCGGAACACGCAGCCTTCATGCGTTTGGGTGCGGCGGCCGGCGTGTACCGCACCGGCGGCATGGACTGCTACGGCTATGCCATGGTGGCAGCGGGATGGACCGACATTGTGTGCGAACATGTCTCGCAGTTGCATGACTTCGCAGCGTTGGCGCCTGTCATCGAAGGTGCGGGCGGCATCGTGACCGACTGGCACGGTAAGAAGTTGAAGCAAAACTCGACAGGGCACGTGCTGGCCTGCGGCGACCGCACCAGTCATGCCCAGGCCTTAAAGGCGTTAAACTGGCCGGCTTAATCCGGCGAACCGTGAGGTTTTGCCTATGAAGCTGTGGTCCTTCCTGATTTCTGCAAGCGTGTTGTGTGCGGCCCAGCCCGCCACTGCCATTGAGCGCGGCAAACCAGTGCATGGCTTAAGCATGTACGGCGTACCGAAGTTTGGGCCCAACACGGTACACGGCGACCTCGTCAACCCGAATGCCCCCAAGGGCGGCACGTTGCGTGCGGGCGCTGTGGGCAGCTTTGATTCGTTCAACCCCTTCATCGTCAAAGGCACGCCGGCCGGCGGCTTAAATAGCCTTGGCAATGACCGCTACTTTTATGTGGTGGAACCTTTGATGGCGCGCGGCAGCGATGAAGCCTACGCCAGTTATTGCCTTCTGTGCGAAACCACCGAGGTGGCCGCCGACAACACCTGGCAGGAGTTCACGCTGCGCGCTGAGGCCAAATTCCACGATGGCAGCCGGGTGACCGCCGATGACGTGGTGTTCTCGTTCAACACGCTCATGACCAAAGGCAATCCGCAGTACAAATTCTATTGGGACGATGTGGCTCGGGTCGAAAAAATCAACGACCGCAAGGTGCGGTTCTGGTTCAAAAACCCCGGCAACGCTGAGCTGCCCATGGTGATGGGCGAGTTGCCGGTTTTAAGCAAAGCGTATTGGTCTAAACGCGATTTTGAAGCCGCGACACTTGATATCCCTAATTCCACCGGCCCTTACCGCATTGCTGCGTTTGAACAGGGCCGCTTTGTGACGCTGAAGCGCGACCCCAACTACTGGGGCGCAAAGCTGGCCTTGAATGCGGGGGCCTATAACGCCGATGAAATCCGCATCGAGTACTACCGCGATGAAGATGTCTCGTTCGAGGCGTTCAATGCCTATCAGTACGACTGGCGGGTCGAAAACAGTTCGG
>JAEUKL010000010.1 GCA_016793005.1 Rhodospirillaceae bacterium
CGGCAGTCTTCGCCGCCGTGGCAGCATGGAATTTCGTCAGCAAGTTATCGACCGACACGCTCATCACGTCGAAGATCGGCAGCGGGTAGATGCCCATCCACATGGTGATGATGACCAACGGAGCGAGGATGACGATTTCGCGTGCATCCAAGTCCAGCATGGCCTTTACGTCGTCTTTGGTGAGTTCGCCGTATACAACACGGCGATAGAGATAGAGCATGTAAGCCGCACCCAAGATCACACCCGTGGCCGCCAACAGCGACACCCAGGTGTTCACTTGGAACGTACCCAACAGCACCAAGAATTCACCGACGAAGCCCGCCGTGCCCGGCAAGCCGACCGAGGCGAGCATAAAGATCATGAAGGCAAAGGCGTACTTCGGCATGTTGTTGGCCAGCCCGCCGTAACGTGAAATCTCGCGTGTGTGCAGACGGTCATAGACCACGCCGACGCAGAGGAACAAGGCGGCCGACACAACGCCGTGCGAGAGCATCTGGAAGATGGCCCCTTCAACGCCCTGCTTGGTGGCGGTGAAGATGCCCATGGTGACGTAGCCCATGTGCGCGACAGATGAGTACGCGATCATCTTCTTCATGTCGTCTTGCACGAGTGCCACTAACGACGTGTAGATGATGGCAATAACCGAGAGACCGAACACCAAGGGCGCGAAGTACATAGTGGCTTCGGGCAGCATCGGCATCGACAACCGTAAGAAGCCGTAACCGCCCATCTTCAACAGTACGCCGGCCAGAATGACAGAGCCTGCCGTGGGCGCATCGACGTGGGCATCGGGCAACCACGTGTGCACCGGCCACATGGGCACTTTGACTGCGAAGGACGCGAACATGCCGAGCCACAGCCACATCTGCATTTGCGTGGCGAACTTGGCGTTCATTAACGTCGGGATATCGGTGGTGCCTTCCTGGTTGTACATGGCGATCAACGCCACAAGCAGCAGCACAGAGCCGGTGAGCGTGTACAGGAACAGCTTGAACGCCGAATAGACGCGGCGGCCCCCGCCCCAGATGCCGATGATCAGGAACATCGGGATCAGCACACCTTCGAAGAAGGAGTAGAAGATCACCATGTCCAAGGCACAGAACATGCCCACCATCATGGTCTCAAGGATCAGGAAGGAGATCATGTACTCGCGCACCATCTTCTCGATGGCATGCCAGCTGGCCAAAATGCAAATGGGCGTCAGAAACGTAGAGAGCAGTACGAACGGCATGGAAATGCCGTCGATCCCCATGTGGTAGGCGATTTTGTACTGCGGCAGCCAATCCACCTTCTCTTCAAACTGGAAGGCAGCGGTGGAGGCGTCGAACCCGAAATAAATCGGCAACGACAGCAGGAAGGTTGTCACCGTCACCAGTAGCGCCACTTGGCGCGACTGCTGCGCCACCACAGCTTCATCGCCGCGGATCGAGAGGATGATCAAAGCGCCCACGATGGGCAGGAAGGTGATGACCGAGAGGATCGGCAGACCGTCGAGGAATGTCACAAGAGCGCCCATGTTAGCCAGCTCCGCCCACGACAAACCATGTGACGAGTAACGCGATGCCCACAATCATGGCGAACGCGTAGTGATAAAGGTAGCCGGTCTGCACCGCGCCCAGGCGCTTGGCCGAACGCACCACCAAGCTCGAAACCCCATCGGGCCCGAAGCGGTCGATGATGCCTTCATCGCCGCGCTTCCAGAAGAAGCGGCCCAAGCGGAACACGTTTTTGGTGAAGATGAAGTCGTACAACTCGTCGAAGTACCACTTGTTGAGCAGGAACTGATACACGCCCGGGAAGGCGCGCGCGATCTTGCCTGGAATATCGGTGCGGCGGATGTAGAGGAAGTACGCGAGCAGAATGCCTGAGAAGCTGACCACCAGCGGCAAGGCCACAACCCAACCCGGCACATGGTGCGCGGCTTCGATCACGTCTTTGCCGGGTGTCGAGCCAATGGCCGCCCGCCAGAATTCGGCGCGCTCGTGCCCAATGAACAGTTCATGGCCCAGGAAGCCTGAGAACAACGCGCCCAAAGCCAAACCGGCCAAGGGGATCGTCATGATCAGCGGGCTTTCATGCACGTGTTCCATGGTGTGATGATCCGCGCGCGGCTTGCCGTGGAATGTCATGAACAGCAGACGCCACGAGTAGAAGGCGGTCATGAACGCGGCAAGAATCCCTAAAATAAATGCCAAGCGGCCCGCAGGCGTGCCTGCGCCGTAGGCGGCTTCCAGGATCATGTCTTTCGAGTAGTAGCCCGCGAAGAACGGAATACCGGCCAAAGCGAGGCTGCCGATCCACATCACCGTATAAGTGAACGGAATCTTCTTCCAGATGCCGCCCATGCGGCGAATGTCCTGCTCATCGGACATGGCGTGGATCACCGAACCCGCGCTGAGGAACAGCAAGGCCTTGAACCACGCGTGGGTCATGAGGTGGAACACACCGGCCTGATATGCGCCGACACCGCAGGCAAAGAACATGTAGCCCAACTGCGAACACGTCGAATATGCGATGATGCGCTTGATGTCGTTCTGCACGCAGCCAACTGTGGCCGCAAAAAACGCCGTGGCGGCACCAACCAGAGTCACAACAGTCAAAGCATCCGGGGCCAGTTCAAACAGCGGCGACATGCGCGCCACCAGGAACACACCAGCGGTCACCATGGTCGCAGCATGGATCAGCGCCGACACAGGTGTGGGGCCTTCCATGGCGTCCGGCAGCCATGTGTGCAGGAACAACTGAGCCGACTTGCCCATGGCGCCGACGAACAACAGCAAGCAGATAATCGTCATGGCATGCCAGTCGCGGCTGAAGAAATGCACCGTGGCATCGGCTTTGCCGGGCGCAGCCTGGAAGATCACATCAAAGTTGATGGCGTCGAACAGGAAAAACACGCCGAAGATGCCAAGCAAAAACCCGAAGTCACCGACACGGTTGACGACGAAAGCCTTAATGGCGGCAGCGCACGCTGACGGTTTCTTGAACCAAAAGCCGATGAGCAGGTACGACACGACCCCCACCCCTTCCCAACCGAAAAACAGTTGCAGCAGGTTGTCGGCAGTCACCAGCATCAGCATGGCGAAGGTGAATAGCGAGAGGTACGCCATGAAGCGCGGCTGGCTGTCGTCGTGCGACATATAGCCGCAGGCGTAAATGTGAATAAGCGTCGAGACACACGTAACGGTCATGACCATGACCGCCGAAAGCGTATCGAAGCGTAAGGCCCAGTTCACTTCCAGCGTGCCGGAAGAAATCCAGGTCAACACATGGACAACGCGGTCAGCCTGGTGATGCCCGACTTGGTCAAAAATCCCGATGGAACAAATGGCGGCGATCCCGACACCGGCGCAGGTGACAATCTGCGAGGCGCGGTCCCCGATGATGCGTCCAAAGAAGCCGGCGATGGCAGCGCCGACCAAGGGCATGAAAATGGCGAGGTAATAAATCACGGCGCCCTAGCCTTTCATCTGATTGATGTCGTCGACCTCAATCGAGCGCCGGTTGCGGTAAAACACCACAACGATGGCGAGCCCGATGGCCGCCTCGGCTGCTGCGACGGTCAGCACGAGCATGGTGAAAATCTGCCCGGCGAGGTCGTGCATGAACGAAGAAAACGCGACAAGATTGATATTCACGGCGAGCAGCATCAACTCGATCGACATCAGGATGACGATCAAGTTTTTCCGGTTCAAGAAAATGCCGAAAATGCCCAGCGTGAACAAAATCGCGCTGACGGTGAGATAGTGGCCTAAGCCCACATGAAGCATGCCCGTCTCCATTACGCGATCCCCTTGCCGGTCGGCACTTTGACCACTTCGACGGTTTCTTCCTTACGGCGCGACACTTGAACTGAAATGTTCTGCTTCCGCACGCCCGGACGGCGGCGCAGGGTCAGCACGATGGAACCAATCATCGCCACCAGCAGCACAAGGCCGGCCGCTTGGAACACATACACATACTGCGTGTACATGATCTGGCCCAAGGCTTTGGTGTTGTCGATTTGAGTAATGTCGGGTGTGGGCGCCAAACGCAACGCCTCGGCCTGCGGCGACATGGCCCAGCCGCCGTACACCAAGGCCAGTTCCACCAGCAGCACGACGCCGATGAATGCGCCCACCGGCAAGTACTTCATGAAGCCTTCGCGGATCATGGTGACGTTGATGTCCAGCATCATCACCACGAACAGGAACAGCACGGCCACAGCGCCGACGTAGACGACAATCAGCAGCATGGCCAGGAACTCAGCGCCCAACAGCACGAACAGCCCGGCGGCGTTGAAGAACGTCAAGATCAGCCACAACACCGAATGCACCGGGTTGCGCTGAAAGATCACGTTCAAGGCCGAGATGACGGCAATGAACGAGAATAAATAGAACGCGAGCGAGGCGATAATCATGCCGCCACCATGCTTGCTGTTCCGACGCGGAAAGTTGCCTGCGTCATTCCCCTATTCCTCATTTTGATCGCTGCCTTAGCCCCAGCAGCGCGATTACAGTCTTAACCAATTACCGATACGGCGCGTTCAGTTCCAAACGCTTCGCCAGTTCTTTCTCCCACCGGTCGCCGTTCGAGAGCAGCTTGTCTTTGTTATAAAGCAGCTCTTCGCGGGTCTCGGTGGCAAACTCGAAATTCGGCCCTTCGACGATGGCATCCACCGGGCAGGCTTCCTCGCAGAAGCCGCAGTAGATGCACTTCGTCATGTCGATGTCGTAGCGCGTGGTCCGGCGGCTGCCGTCGTCGCGCGGTTCAGCTTCGATAGTGATGGCTTGCGCCGGGCAAATGGCCTCGCACAGCTTGCAAGCGATGCAGCGTTCTTCACCGTTCGGGTAACGGCGCAGCGCATGTTCACCTCTAAAACGAGGAGACAGCGGCCCTTTCTCGAACGGATAGTTCACCGTCACCTTGGGACCAAACATGTACTTCAGCGTCAACCACATGCCCGAGAGCAACTCGGACAACAAGAACGCGCGGGCGGTACGGTCGAATGCCATAACGTGCCCTCCTTAAACCGGAACTTTGCCGGTGTAGACCAGGTAGCCAGCGGTCAGCACCAGCCAAATCAGCGACATCGGCAGGAACACTTTCCAGCCCAGGCGCATCAGTTGGTCATAGCGGTAGCGCGGGAACGTCGCGCGCACCCAGATCATCAGGAACAAGCAGAACGAAATTTTAAGCGCGAACCAGACGATGCCCGGAATGAAGCTCAAGGCTTCGAACGGCGGCAGCCATCCGCCTAAGAACAGGATCGAGACGATGCCCGACATCATGATCATGTTGGCGTATTCGCCGAGGAAGAACAGCGCGAACGCCATCGAGGAGTATTCGGTCATGAAGCCCGCGACGAGTTCCGACTCAGCTTCGGGCAAGTCGAAGGGGTGACGGTTGGTTTCAGCCAAGACCGAGATGAAGAAGATCACGAACATCGGCAGATGCGGGATGAAGAACCACATGCCCTTCTGCGCGTTCACAATTTCAGACAGGTTCAAGCTGCCGGCCGTCAGCAGCACGCAGATCATGATGAAGCCGATGGAGACTTCGTAACTCACCATCTGGGCAGCGGACCGCATGGCACCCAGGAAGGCGTAGCGGCTGTTGGAGGCCCAACCGGCCATGACGATGCCGTACACACCGAGAGAAGACACCGCGAACAGGTACAGCATGCCGACGTTAATGTCGGAGATCAGCCAGCCCTCGCTGACCGGGATCACGGCCCAGGCAATCATCGCCAGCGAGAACGTGACCATAGGGGCCAGCAGGAACACCACAGGGCTTGAGCCCGTGGGCAGTACGGTTTCTTTGGTGAGCAGTTTCACGGCGTCGGCGAACGGTTGCAGCAAACCGAAGGGCCCGACAACATTGGGGCCAATGCGCATTTGCATGGCGCCGATGATGCGGCGCTCGGCATAAGTCACGTAGGCCACGACAACCAGCAGCGGCACGACGAACAGCAGGATCTTGCCGAGGATCCAGGCCAACGGAATGACGTAATTGGCGATAAACTCAGCCATGGGTGCCGGTTCCTTTGGTGCCCATCACGAATTCTTCCGTGCACTGCGCCATGGTGCGCGACGCGCGGCTGATAGGATCTGTCATGTAGTAATTCTTGATCGGATAGTTGAAGGCCGAGGCGGCGATGCTGCCTGCAGCACCGAACGGCTTCCACTCGGCCTTGGTGACGGTATCAATGCCCGCGAACACGGGGTTCGCGGCGCGCATCCCGGCACGCACTTGGTCGATTGAATCGAAGGGCAATTTTTTACCGACCGCTTCCGACAGCGCACGAATGATGGCCCAATCTTCTTTGGCATCGCCCGGCGGAAACACAGCGCGTTCAGCGCGCTGCACGCGGCCTTCGGTGTTCACGTACGTACCGCTCTTTTCGGTGTAGGCCGCACCCGGCAACACCACGTCAGCGCGGTGTGCACCGGCATCACCATGGTGGCCTTGGTAAATCACAAACGCTTTGCCCAACTTCGCCGTATCGATTTCATCGGCACCCAACAGGTACACAACGTCGATCTCGCCCTTCCCGGCCGCATCCAAAATACCGCGCGTATCCTTACCGCCTGCACCGGGCACAAAGCCAACATCCAAGCCGCCCACACGAGCCGCTGCGGTGTGCAGAACGTTGAAGCCGTTCCAGCCGTCGCGCACCAAACCACAAGCATCAGCCGCCTGGCGTGCCGCAGCCAGAATGGCCGCACCGTCAGCGCGCGACAACGCCGCCATACCGACGATGATCATCGGCTTCTTGGCGGCTTTCAGTTTTTGCGCAAATTCGTGAGAACCATCGGCAATCTTTAAGATTGCATCGGCGGTAGCACCCACATGCTGATACTTATATGTAAGCTCCAGCGCATCGCCGATCACGCCAATGGCGATATTGCCGCGCAGGTAACGCTTGCGGATGCGCGCGTTCAGCACAGGCGCTTCGCGGCGCGGGTCCGAGCCCACGATCAAAATCGCGTCCGCTTCTTCAATACCGGCAATGCCGCTGTTGAAGAGATACGAGGCACGCGCACTGGGGTCCACAGCAGCGCCGTCCTGGCGGCAGTCGATGTTCGCACTACCCAAAGCGGTCATCAGTTGCTTTAAGGCAAACATCGCTTCGGCATCGACCAGGTCACCGGCCAAGGCTGCAAGTTTGTTACCCGGTACGGCTTTCACCTTGGCAGCGATGGCGGCAAACGCATCACCCCACGAGGCGGGCTTCAACTTACCGTTCACGCGCACATAGGGCTGATCGAGGCGCTGGTTCTGCAAACCGTCGCAAGCATGGCGGCCTTTGTCCGACAGCCACTCTTCATTTACCAACTCATTCAAGCGCGGCAGCACGCGCATCACTTCGCGGCCACGGGCATCGATACGAACTGATGAACCCAAAGCATCCATCACGTCGATGGTTTCAGTCTTGCGCAGTTCCCACGGACGGGCACTGAACGCATAAGGCTTGCTGGTGAGCGCGCCCACCGGGCACAGGTCTACCACGTTGCCCGACAATTCTGTCGCGAGCGCCTTTTCAAGATATGTCGTGATCTCCATATCTTCGCCGCGGCCTGTTGCGCCCAACTCGGGCACGCCCGCTACTTCTGTCGCAAAGCGCACGCAGCGTGTGCAGTGGATGCAGCGGGTCATGATCGTCGAGACCAGCGGCCCCATGTTCTTGTCGCGCACGGCGCGTTTGTTCTCATGGTAGCGGCCACGGTCAAAACCATAGGCCATCGCCTGGTCTTGGAGGTCGCACTCACCGCCCTGATCGCAAATCGGGCAATCCAGCGGGTGATTGATCAGCAGGAATTCCATCACGCCGTTGCGCGCCTTGTTGGCCTTTTCCGAGCGCGTGTGAACGATCATGCCTTCAGCCACGGGCATCGCACACGATGCGACGGGCTTGGGCGACTTCTCAACTTCCACCAGGCACATGCGGCAGTTGCCGGCAATGGACAGGCGCTCGTGATAACAAAAACGCGGAATTTCCACGCCCGCCTGCTCGGCGGCCTGAATGATGGTGGTGTTCGGCGCAACTTCGACTTGGCGGCCGTCAATGGTGAGCTTTGGCATGTTCTTTCAAGCTCCCTTAGGCGGCCTTCGCACTCGCGCGCGTCTTGGCATCGCGGTAAGCCGCGATCCGGCGCTCGAGTTCGGGACGGAAGTGACGGATAAGACCTTGGATCGGCCAGGCAGCAGCATCACCGAGAGCACAAATGGTGTGACCTTCCACCTGATAAGTCACCTGCTCCAGCGTGTCGATTTCAGCCAGCGTGGCGTCGCCCTTCACCATGCGCTTCATGACGCGCGCCATCCAGCCCGTACCTTCGCGGCATGGCGTGCACTGGCCACAGCTTTCGTGTTTGTAGAAGGCCGACAGGCGCGAGATGGCGGCCACGATGTCGGTGGATTTATCCATCACCATCACGGCTGCGGTGCCCAAGCCTGAGCGCACATCACGCAAGGCATCAAAGTCCATCAGCACGGTGTCGCAGATTGATTTCGGCAGAACGGGAACTGAAGCCCCGCCCGGAATGACGGCGAGCAAGTTGTCCCAGCCGCCACGCACGCCGCCGCAATGCTTCTCGATGAGTTCCTTCAAGGGAATGCTCATAGCGTCTTCGACGTTGCACGGATTGTTCACGTGACCCGAAATGCAGAACACTTTGGTGCCCGCATTGTTGGGGCGGCCAAAGCTTGAGAACCACGACGCACCACGGCGCAAGATCGTCGGCGCAACGGCGATGCTTTCAACGTTGTTCACAGTCGTCGGGCAGCCATAAAGGCCGACGCCGGCCGGGAACGGCGGCTTCAAGCGCGGTTGGCCTTTTTTGCCTTCCAGGCTTTCGATGAGCGCTGTTTCTTCGCCGCAGATGTAAGCCCCTGCCCCGCGATGAACATAAATGTCGAACTTCCAGCCCGAACCGCACGCGTTATCGCCTACTAGGCCCGCTGCGTAAGCTTCATCGATAGCAACTTGGAGATTGGACGCTTCGTTGTAGAACTCGCCGCGCACGTAGATGTAGCAAGCATGCGCACGCATGGCGAAACTGGCGATCAAGCAACCTTCGATCAGCTTGTGCGGATCAAAGCGCAGCATGTCGCGGTCTTTGCAAGTGCCGGGCTCGCCTTCGTCGGCATTCACAACCAAATAATGCGGGCGGTCGCCTTCGGTCTTGGGCATGAAGGACCACTTGAGACCCGTCGGGAAACCCGCGCCGCCACGGCCACGCAGGCCCGAACGCTTCATTTCATCGATGATCCAATCCTGACCCATGGCCAGAATTTCTTTGGTGCCTTCCCAATCGCCGCGGGCACGCGCACCGGCGAGGCGCCAATCGTGGTGGCCATAAAGGTTGGTAAAGATGCGGTCTTTGTCAGCAAGCATGTGATGTGACCTACGGTTTCGGCGCGGCGGCTTTTGCCGCGGCTTCCGCTTTTGCCTTTTCAAACGCAGCTTTCGCCGCGTTCAAATCCTGCATCGGAATCTTTTGAGTCGGGTCGTCGTTCAGTGTCGTGAATTTGCCCAAGGGGCCGGAATTGACGCGACCATTTTGCGGGCCGTGCTTGGGCTTCTCACCGCGCAGCAACGCGTCGAGAATTTTGCCCATGGCGGCTTCATCAAGATCTTCGTAGTAGTCGTCCCCAATTTGCGCGACCGGCGCGTTCACGCACGCGCCCGCGCATTCCACTTCGACCACTGTGAACTTGCCGTCGGGTGTTTTTTCGCCTGCACCAATGCCCAGCTTGTTCTTGCATGCATGGAGCACTTTGTCCGAGCCGCGCAGTTGGCACGGCAGGTTGGTGCACACTTGAATGTGGTGCTTCCCGACCGGATGCAGTTCGAACATGGTGTAGAAGGTTGCCACTTCCAGCACGCGGATCGACGGCATATCGAGCATCTTGGCGATCACATCAATGGCGGGCTGCGTCACCCAACCTTCCTGACGTTGCGCAAAATCCAACAGCGGAATCACGGCCGAGGCCTGACGGCCCGCCGGATATTTGGCGATCACCTTTTGGGCGCGCGCTAAGAATTCCGCATTGAAGGCAAAGCTCGCCGGTTGGTCCTTGGCGAGAGTACGAACGCTCATCGGTCAACCTCACCGAACACGATATCAATAGAACCCAGCACAGCCGGCACGTCGGGCAGCATGTGGCCGCGCAACATGAAGTCCATGCCATGCATGTGAATGAAGCCCGGCGCACGAATGCGGCAACGGTACGGACGGTTGGTGCCGTCCGAGACGATATAAACACCGAACTCGCCCTTGGGCGCTTCAACGGCGGCGTACACTTCGCCTGCCGGAACCTTGTAGCCTTCGGTGTAGAGCTTGAAGTGATGGATCAACGCTTCCATCGACTCTTTCATTTCGCCGCGCGGCGGCGACATGATCTTGCGGTCGTTCACGCGCACCGGGCCTGAGGGCATCTTCTCAAGGCACTGTTTGATGATCTTCACCGACTGGCGCATTTCTTCGACGCGCACGAGATAACGGTCGTAGCAGTCGCCGTTCTTACCAATCGCGATGTCGAAATCGATTTCATCGTAGCATTCATAGGGCTGCGCTTTACGTAGATCCCACGCGATGCCCGACGCACGTAAGTTCGGACCGGTAAAGCCCCACGCTTGCGCTTCTTCAGCCGTGACACGACCGATGTCGACCACGCGCTGTTTGAAGATGCGGTTCTCAGTCAGCAGACCTTCCATGTCGTCGATGATCTTGGGGAAACCTTCGGCCCATTTCATGATGCGCTCGGCCAAGCCCACCGGCATGTCGAGCGATACACCACCCGGACGCACGTAAGCCGCGTGCATGCGCGCACCGCAAACCGCGTCGTAGAATTCCATCAGCTTTTCGCGTTCCTCGAAGGTCCACAGGAACGGCGTCATGGCGCCGACATCCATGGCGTAGGACGCGATGTTCATGATGTGGTTCAAGATGCGCGTTAGTTCGCAGAACAGCATGCGGATATATTGCGCACGTTTCGGAGGTGTGATGCCCAGCAAGCGTTCGGTGGCGATCGCAAACGCCTCTTCCTGGTTCATCGGCGAGACGTAATCCAGGCGGTCGAAGTACGGGACGGCCTGCAGGTAACTCTTGTACTCGATCAGCTTTTCCGTGCCGCGATGAAGCAGGCCGATGTGCGGATCAACACGGTCGATGACTTCGCCGTCCATCTCGAGCACCAGGCGTAGCACGCCGTGCGCGGCCGGATGCTGCGGCCCGAAGTTCAGCGTATAGTTCTCGATCTCGACGTCAGCGGTTGTCGTGCTCATGTTACTTGTTCCCCGCTGCCTTCTCGTCGCCCGGTAGAACGCCCTTCAGGCCTTCCCACGGACTCAAGAAATCGAAGTTGCGGAAATCTTGGGTGAGTTTGACGGGTTCATAAATCACGCGCTTCTGGTCTTCGTCGTAACGCATCTCGACATAGCCCGTGAGCGGGAAGTCTTTGCGCAACGGATGACCGTCGAAGCCGTAGTCGGTGAGGATACGGCGCAGGTCCGGGTGTTCCGAGAAGAACACGCCATACATGTCCCACACCTCGCGCTCAAGCCAGTTGGCGCACGGGAACACACTGCTAACCGACGGCACCGGCGTGGCTTCGTCGGTGGTCGCCTTCACACGGATGCGCAAATTCTGCTTCATGCTCAGCAGGTGATAGACGATCTCGAAACGCTCATCGGCGTCGGGATAGTCCACACCACACAGGTCGATCAGTTGCGAGAACTGGCAGTTTGAGTCGTCACGCAACAGCGTAAGCACTTTCACGATGGCCGAGCGATGTACGCGGACCGAAAGCTCGCCGGCCTTCACGTCCGATGACAGAACCGCCGTGGGTAAAGCCGAAGCGACGTAGCTTCCGAGTTCACGCAGGGCTTCGAGGTTTTCTTGTGCGGGCGACATGCGGACGATGCTTACCGATCAATGGTGCCGACGCGGCGGATTTTTTTGTGAAGCTGCAGGATGCCGTACAACAACGCCTCGGCGGTGGGGGGGCATCCCGGAACGTAGATATCGACCGGCACGATGCGGTCGCAGCCACGAACGACTGAGTACGAGTAGTGATAGTAGCCGCCGCCGTTGGCGCAGCTGCCCATCGAGATGACCCAACGCGGCTCGGGCATCTGGTCGTAAACTTTACGCAGCGCCGGGGCCATTTTGTTGGTCAGCGTGCCGGCCACGATCATCACGTCGGACTGGCGCGGGCTCGGGCGGAACACCATGCCGTAGCGGTCCAGGTCATAACGCGCCATGGCCGAGTGCATCATCTCAACAGCGCAGCACGCCAAGCCAAACGACATGGGCCACATGGAGCCCGTGCGGCCCCAATTAGCGAGTTTGTCGAGTGACGTGAGCAGAAAGCCCTTGTTGGATAATTCGTCCGACACGCGCGCCATGAACTCGCCGTCGGCGGGCGTGGCAGCGCGGATGTGATCGGTTTTTGCGGAGGCGGGAACGACGTTCATGATGTTAGTCCTAAACTCTTATTCCCATTCGAGGGCGCCTTTGCGCCACTCGTAGATGAAGCCGATGGTCAGCACGCCCAAAAACACCATCATCGACCAGAAGCCGAACATGCCGATGGTGCCGAGGCTGACCGCCCACGGAAACAGGAAGGCCACTTCCAAATCGAAAATGATGAACAGGATCGAGACGAGGTAGAAGCGCACATCGAACTTGCCGCGGGCATCGTCGAAGGCTTCAAAGCCGCACTCGTAGGCGGAGTTCTTTTCCGGATCGGGGCGGTTGGGCCCCACGATCAACGAGGCCACGACGATCACGATGGCCAAGCCGAAGGCCAGGCCAATGAAAATCAGGATCGGCAGATACTGCGCCAACAAATCATTCATAGCGACGATCCCCTCACCGCTTCTTAAGCGGCGTCGTGTCCCCGGCTGGTTGGTTTTATTGTTAATCCAAGGAGTTAGTTATGCGGCGGACGGGTCCGCGCGGGGTCCACCCAAACACCGCGAAAGTGGCGTGATCTAAGCGGTGGCCCTACCCCAAGTCAAGCGCTTCGCGGACAATAAACGCATTGACAGCATTAGCTTTTTTGGCGGTTTTGAGAGTCCGCGCCAGATGCGAATTATTCTTAAAATGAAGGGGGAATGGTGGGCGATGACGGGATCGAACCGCCGACATTCTGCGTGTAAAGCAGACGCTCTGCCAGCTGAGCTAATCGCCCTGAGAACCATTCGCGGGGGCCGGACCCTAATCCAGACGCTCGGCAAAATCCACGATGGATTGAAACAAAAATGCCGGCCTTTAAAGGCCGGCATTTTTGCAGTCTTTTGTAACCGAATTAACGGTTTACGGCATCTTTCAAGGCCTTGCCGGCCGAGAATTTCGGGCGCTTGGACGCCGGAATCTTAATGGCTTCGCCGGTCCGCGGGTTGCGGCCTTCACTGGCCGCACGCTTGGCGACCGTGAAGGTGCCGAAGCCGACCAGACGGACTTCATCGCCCTTTTTCAGCGCACCTGTGACCGCGTCCAACACCGCGTCTACAGCCTTCGCCGCGTCAGCCTTCGTCAGGCCGGTGGCGTCAGCCACTTCGGCGATCAAATCATTCTTATTCATTTCAAAGAGACCCCTTTTGGCAGTCGTGAGAGAAAATACACAACATGCGGTTGCGGGCCCGGCATCACCGATCCCAGGGCCTGCCAGCCGTGAGCACCGTGTACCTCAGGAAATCCGCCGTATTCCGAATGCGGGCGCAGTCTAAGCCGCGGATTCCTTGGGCGTCAATGCAACGGGCATTAAAAAACCGGGGATAAGTGCCGGTTTTCAAGGGTTTTTCGTATGTCGTTCAAAGCCGCGATAGACTCATTTCCACCGCAGCCCGCAAAAGGAAACGCCGAGACCGGATTTCAACCCTGTCTCGGCGTGCCTGTTTCATACTCGAGTCGACGCGTTAATGGGTCCGAATGCCCTCTTCTTCATCATCCTGGTCGCGCTTGGACTTGTTGCGGCTTCCCTTGTCGTCTTCGGGGTCCACATCGTCCTTCGCCAGGATTGGAACAAGCGGTTTGGTTAATGCGCGCTCCAGCACTTCATCGACCGTCGTGACGGGAATAATTTTCAACTCACGCTTCACGTTTTCGGGGATGTCCTCAAGGTCCTTCTCGTTCTCCTTGGGGATCAGCACCGTCTTGATGCCGCCGCGTAAGGCTGCCAGCAGTTTCTCTTTCAAGCCGCCGATGGGCAGCACACGGCCACGCAGCGTGATTTCGCCGGTCATGGCGACATCTTTGCGTACCGGAATGCCCGTTAGCACCGAGATAATCGACGTGCACATGCCGACACCGGCCGAGGGGCCGTCTTTCGGCGTCGCCCCTTCGGGCAAGTGCAAGTGGATGTCGTGCTTCTCGAACATGCGGGTCTTGATGCCGAAGGACAACGCACGGCTGCGCACAAACGAGCGCGCGGCTTGAATTGATTCCTTCATCACGTCGCCCAGTTGACCGGTCAGCGTGACAGCGCCCTTACCCGGCATCGTCACGGCTTCGATGGACAACAGTTCGCCGCCCACTTCGGTCCAAGCAAGGCCCGTCGTGACGCCCACCATGTCCTCGCCTTCAGCAACACCGTAGCGGTATTTCTGAATCCCGGCGTACTTCTTCAAGGTCTTGCGCGTGACCGCGATGCGCTTCAGCTTCTTTAGGATAATTTCCTTGGTCGCTTTACGCACGATGTTGGCAAGCTCGCGTTCCAAGCTGCGCACGCCCGCTTCACGGGTGTAGTAGCGGATCAGATCACGCAGCGCGTCATCCGAGATCGCCCACTCGTTCTTCTTCAAGCCGTGTGCTTCCAGCTGCTTGCTGATCAGGTGGCGCTTTGCAATTTCCACCTTCTCGTCTTCGGTGTAGCCCGAGACCCGCAACAGCTCCATGCGGTCCAGCAGCGGCTGCGGCATGCGCAACGTGTTGGCCGTGGTGATGAACAGCACGTCGGACAGATCATAATCCACTTCCAGATAGTGATCCTGGAAGGTGTGGTTCTGTTCGGGGTCGAGCACTTCGAGCAGCGCCGACGACGGATCGCCGCGCCAATCAGCGCCCAGCTTGTCGATTTCATCGAGCAGGAACAGCGGGTTCGACGTCTTGGCCTTGCGCATACCCTGGATAATCTTGCCAGGCATCGAGCCGATGTACGTACGGCGGTGGCCGCGGATTTCGGCTTCGTCACGCACGCCGCCCAGCGACACGCGCACGAAGCTGCGTCCCGTAGCCGCCGCAATCGAGCGGCCCAGCGACGTTTTGCCGACACCCGGCGGGCCGACCAGGCACAAGATCGGGCCCTTCAGCTTTTTGGTGCGGGTCTGCACGGCCAAGTACTCGACGATGCGTTCCTTCACCTTCTCCAGGCCGAAGTGATCTTTATCGAGCTGCGCTTGCGCCGCCTTCAGGTCGAGCTTCACCTTCGAGCGCTTGCCCCACGGAATGGCCGTCAGCCAATCGAGGTAATTGCGCACGACGGTGGCTTCCGCCGACATCGGGCTCATATTCTTCAGCTTTTTGAGCTCGGCCAACGCCTTCTCCTTGGCGTCCTTGCTCATCTTCAGCTTCTTGATTTTCTCTTCAAGCTCGGCGTTTTCGTCTTTGCCTTCGTCGTTCTCGCCCAACTCGCGCTGAATGGCCTTCATCTGCTCATTCAAGTAATACTCGCGCTGGGTCTTCTCCATCTGCCGCTTCACGCGGTTACGGATGCGACGTTCGACTTGCAGAACGCTGATCTCGGATTCCATGAACGCATAGATCTTCTCTAAGCGCTCAGAAACCCCCTTGGTTTCAAGCAAGTCCTGCTTGTCGGCAATTTTCAGGCCCAGGTGCGACGCGATGTGGTCGGCCAGTTTCGACAAATTGTCGATCTGGTTGGTCGACACCAGCACTTCGGGCGGAATCTTCTTATTCAGTTTGATGTATTGCTCGAACTGCGAGACGACCGAGCGCGACAAGGCTTCCAGTTCCTTGTCCTCTTCTTTCGCGTCTTCAACCAGTTCGGCATACGCCTCAAAGAATGTGTCGTTTTCTTTGTACGACGTAATGCGCGCACGCTGGCCGCCTTCGACCAGCACTTTCACCGTGCCGTCGGGCAATTTCAGCAGTTGCAGCACGGTCGAGACCGTGCCGACGTCGTAAATGTCGTTCGATGACGGATCGTCTTGTGACGCATCCTTCTGGGCGACGAGCAAAATCTGTTTGTCATCAGCCATCACGTCTTCGAGGGCGCGAACTGATTTTTCGCGACCGACGAACAGCGGCACGATCATGTGCGGAAACACAACGATATCGCGTAAGGGCAGAACCGGGAACAACTTACCTTTGGGAACGCTCACCACTCACCTCTTCCTGGCGCCTATTCCAAGGCGCCGTCTTATCGACCGTACCGGTAACGCTTGCCGGCATGCCGGCGCTGCATGAACCTC
>JAEUKL010000048.1 GCA_016793005.1 Rhodospirillaceae bacterium
CATGACGGATTTCTACGGCTACATCACCGATACGCCGATCCATGATCCGCCGGTGGTGCGCGACCGCGAGCACCGCCAAACCCTGAAATTCTCGTACCGCCACTGGCCCAAGGGCTACGAGCAATCGGATTTCGGGCGCGATAATTTGGCGGGGCTTACCTTTGCGTCGCGTGCCACATCTTCGTTTCCGGGCGCATTCCCGCCCATGCAGTTTAAAGAAGTCGAAGAGCTGCTGGACAGCCGCAAACTCAGTTGGGGGGCCAGACCCGGGTTTCTCTACAATAACTTCCGCTCGTACCTTTTGGCGGGATTGAACCCCGGCGATGCCGCGTTTATCGATGGCAGCGTGCTCAACAACAAGCCTTTCGCCCAAGCCATTGCGGCCATCGGCGGCAGACCCGCCTACAGGCATGTTGACCGGCGTTTGCTTTATATCGATCCGCATCCCCAAGGGGCCATGAAACTCAGCTGGGGCCGTGTGCCCGGGTTTTTTGAAACCATCAAGGGCGCGCTTTCGGACATTCCCCGTAACGAGCCGATCCACGACGACTTGGCGTGGGTGAATGATTACAACAACGAAGTCCGCCGGCTGCAAACCGTCATCAACAGCGCGTTGATACATATCCGCGCCATGGCGGACAGCATTGCGGGCGATACGTTTGAGCAACCCATCACCGGCGAACAGCTGGGCCGATTCCGCGAAGACGCCAACAACATGACGCGGGCGCAGACCGGGTTTGCCTACGAAGGCTACCTGCGTTTGAAGCTGACGGCGGTGTTGGAAGACGTCGCGTCCCTAGTGGCCGAGATTTGCGGCTTTGTGCGCGAATCAAAAGAAGCACAGCGGATTTTTGCACTGGCCCAGACGTGGGCGGCTTTTGCGGGCGCCACGCCCAGCAACGATGAGTTGCTGAAACCCATGGATCCGTCCGGCACCTTGGCCACCTGGGTTCGCTTTCTCCTGCGGTTTGATGTGCGCTATCGCCAGCGCCGCGTGCGCTTTGTGATCCGCGCTATCAACCAGTTCTACAGCCGCCTGAACGAGCCTGATTTCCGCGATATCAAGCCCGAGCGCCTGGACCGCATCAAAGCGGGGCTCTATGACGCGCTGGGGTTCCTGCAACCACTGTCGGCCAAGGGTATTGCGGGTTCCGATGGTAAAGGCACGCTCAGTGCCGCGACGATTACGAAAATCCAGGAGATGGTCAAAAGCCTGGATGGCGTGGATGAGCGTGACCCCGCGTGGGTGAAAGATCATGCCAAGACCATGACCGAGGGGCTGGCGGCGCTCGGCGACGACATGGCGCTGGAAAGCTACAACAGCCGTACCGACGCGCTGATCGTGGCGTTGATTGACGCGAAAGGCACACCGCTTCCCCAAGCCGTGCGCCGTGAAGTGCTGGAGCATTACATCGGGTTTGCGGTGTGGGATGTGCTGACATTCTCCACCACCAATTGGCGCGATTTGAATGAGTTTGATGAAATCCGTGTTGACCGCTTAAGCCCCAATGATGCGCAGACCCTGCGCAAAGGTGAGGCTGCGGCCACACTGAAGGGTGTGCAGTTCTATCACTTCGGGGCGTTCTTTAGTTTAGCTTACCGCCAGAACGATTACCTGTGGGGGCGGCTTCATGCCGCCGACAGACTGATGGATATCGTGCTGGATGCTGCCCGCGTGGAAGGGGCTGCCGGCAATGTTGATATTCTGTCCTTAAAGAAGATGGCCTTTAAGCTGATTTTGGATGAAGAATCGAAGCATCTTGATCTTGGCAAAGATCTCATCGCCGAACTTCGTGCTGAACTTGAAAAAATTCAGTAAGGCTTTGGCTTTCGCCGCTTGATTTTCGCTATCAGTTTTGAACAGTCTTTCCCTGAGCACATCAGCCTCATCAACAAAGGATAAGGCATGCGTAAATTAATTCTGGGTGTGATAGGGCTGGCCGCTGTGGCGGCCGTTGCCTGGTGGACTTTGCGCGCACCTCCTGAGACCACGGCAACACCACAGTCCGCGGCCGCATCGCAGACGCCCAAAACACTGCGCGTCGGGGTGCTGACGCTGCCGCCCGATAAGGGCTATCCGTATAACTCGACCGGCATTCCCACCATCTACACCTACCGTGCGATTTTTGATGGCCTGACGTACGTCACCGAAGCCGGGCAGGTGGAGCCGTTCCTTGCGACATCCTGGGAGCAGGTCGACCCGCTGACGTGGCGCTTTAAATTGCGCGAAGGTGTCTCGTTCTCCAACGGCAAGCCCTTTACGGCCGAAGCGGTGGCGTTCGCGGTCAATTATGTGGCGCGCCCCGGCGGCGAGGCAGACGCGGTCACGCGTGAACTGGTGGGCCTGAAGTCGGCGGAAGCCGAAGGGCCCTATTCGGTCTTAATCCACACCTCACGCATTGAGCCGCTGCTGCCGGCTTCGTTGGAGCAGCTCCTGATTGTTGAGCCCGGGGCCTTTCAGACATTGGGCCGTGAGAAATTTGCTGAAACGCCGGTCGGCACCGGGCCGTTCAAGATCGTGAAGTGGGAGCCGGCCAAAGTCGATCTTGAAACCTTCACCGGCTCATGGCGGGCCCCCAGTGTGCAGAAGCTTGAAATCATCGCGCTGCCCGATACGTCCAGCCGCGTGCAAGCCATTGCCTCAGGGCAGATCGATATCGGCGTGGCGCTGGGCTACGAGAATCAGGTTGCACTGGAAGCCGCGGGGGCGCGGGCCCATGTCAGTGGTACGGCCAGTACGCTGGCGGCAACCTTCATTCTGACCCACGTGCCCAAGGACCATCCACTGCAAGACAAGCGCGTGCGCCAGGCGCTGAATTACGCCGTGAATAAAGAGGCCTACATCAAAGCCTTGTTTGGCGGCCTGACCAAGCCAGCAAGCCAGCCCACCACGGCCAGCGGGTTCGGCTTCAACGCTGATGTGACGCCGTATCCCTATGACCCCGAGCGGGCAAAGAAAATGCTGGCCGAAGCGGGTTATCCCAATGGCTTCAGTTTTACTAACCAAGTCACCAACGGTGGCGGCGCTGCCCTGGCCGAAGTCTATCAGCAGGTGGCTGCTGATCTGGCCAAAGTGGGCGTGACCATGAATTTGCAGGTCATCACTATTCCGCAGCTTCTGCGCCTGACGCAGGAGGGGTCATGGTCCAGCGAGGCCTTTGGCATGAACTTCTCGGCCGAGCGCACCACAGATGCCTTAAGACCAACGCGCATGCATTCATGCCTGCGCCCGAAGCCCTGGTATTGCGACAAAGACCTCACGGCCAAAATCGAGAAGGCCTACAACACCGGCGACCTGGACGAGCGCCGCGCGCTCACGCAGGAGATTATGGCGAACTATCACGATGAAGCGCCGGGCATATGGCTGCATGAAGTGATTATGTTCGAAGGTCTGTCAAAGCGCGTGAAGACCTACAAAGTCGACAACACGTTTATCCGCTATGATTTGGTCGAGTTGGCGGATACACCGTGACGGCGCCAAACGGCTTGAGTGAATGTGTTGCGACCTGGGCGATGGCCTGGGAAAGTTGCAGTGCGGCGCAAATCCTGGCCCTGTGGGACAACGCCGACAAGCAAAGCTGGTATTTACCCGCCGATAGCCTAGAGCCGCACATCGGGCCAAGCATTGTCGGTGTTATTCAGCGCCGCTGTATCGGTTTGCGTAGTCAAAAATATAAACCGCTGAATGTGCACATACGCGCACTGAGCAGTGACCTTGCTTCGGCGTTCTACGAGCTTGAGTGGTCACGCACAACGGAGGCCGCGGTGGTGGGTGGCCGTGTGCGGGTGACAATGGTGATGCGCAAAATGGTCATGCGCAAAATTGAAGCTGCGTGGCGCGTGTTTCATTACGCCGAGGCCCCCTTGGCCCCCTTATTGGAGTTGCAGACTTATTACGAGCGCGTGGCCGCGCAAGGCTTAGAGGCGATGCCGCAGCGGGTGTGGCCCGCATGAACGACGCCCTAACAACCGAGCTGGCGGACTTGATCGCAACGTATGTGTCCTACTCGGAGGGCATGAACTTCGCGGGCAAGCGTGCACTCTGGGATCAAGATGATCCCAGCCCGCTCCTCATGCCGGAAGAAGCACCAAGACCGCTGATCGGTTGGTCCGCCATTGAAGCGTATTGGTCAAAATCCCGCGTGGTGATGGAAAGCCTCAAATCACGCAGCGCCAACGTGCGCGCCCGCCTGATCGCGCCGGATATCGCACTCGCAACTTATGACATGCGTTGGGTGGCCACACTTGCTGGTCCGGCTGAAGTGAAACGCAAGCCCATCGCCGCCGATGTGCGCGTGACCGCGATGCTGCGCAAAAAACCCGAGGGCTGGCGGCTCTTTCATTTGATGGAAGGTCCGGTGGATTTGCTAACCATGGCCGCGCTGGCGGCAACGCCGTCCTAGGGCTTACATCCCTTGCGGGATCATAATCCATTCCTGATTGTTCTTATCCGCATCGATGGCGCCGGTAATGCGCGCACTTAAGGTGCCCTCGGCGTTGCGGTGATAAATCACTTTTTTCGGAAAATCGTTGGCAGGGTTTTCAAACACCACGGTATCCGGCCCCAGCGCTGTAGCGGTGAAGGTGCTCAGCTCTTTGCCATTGTAAAACGGCGTATAGGTGATTTTGCCGTCCTTTTCGCGCATCAGCGCAAACTCGAACGAAACAGTTTTGCCGTCTTTCACTGTCTGCGATGACCCTTGAATGATGCCGGCATAGGGGGCTGTAAAGCACTCGCGGTATTCTTCAGGGGCGTCTTTGCGGGTGGTCCAGCATCCGGCCATGAAACCAAGTGTGCGGATCGACATTGATGTGGGTGATGGTGCAGTTTGTGCAAAAGCACTTGTGGTCAGCATAGCGAATCCCAACATAGCGACTGCAAGCCCGATCATGTAACGCATGGATCGCTCCCCCGTTTATCGCTGCGCTCTAGCCCTTTGCGCCTTAGTCTTTAACATCCGCCGTATGATACATGAAATTGTCGTTCCAGGGCTGCCAATGCGTCACGCGCGCCGCCACGCCATCCAGGCTCACGATGGGGTACAGGAAAATGCTGGAGGCGGTATCGCGGTAATGCTGCACGGCTTTCTGGGTCAGGGCATTACGTTCAGCTAAATCGAAAGACCGTTCGGCCGCATCGATGGCGGGTTGAATCTCACGGTCGCAATACCAGGGGGCGGGCCAATGGCACGAATGGCGATTAAACGCGCGCATCATGTCCAGTGCGGGCGCGCTGGCGAAGTCGGTCATCAGGGCATAGCCCTTCCAGTCGCCGACAGTCATGTACTTCACCAGTTGCGGGAAGGTGATGGTGCGGATTTCCATTTTAATGCCAACGACGGCTAAGTCGGTTGCGATTTGCTGGGCCACTGCCGTGTCATTGGCCAAAGCCCCCGTCGGCATCTCGGCCAGGAATGAAAAGCCATTTTCAACGCCGGCCTCTTTCAGTAGCGCCTTGGCTTTGGCGGGGTCGTACGGATAAGGCTGCAAGCCCGGCACATACCCGACGGCAACCGGTACGGCGGGCTGTGTGGCGGGCTCGACCATGCCTGCCAGCAAGCCCTTCACAATGGCCTCACGGTTGACGGCGTAGTTCATGGCTTGGCGCACGCGCATGTCCTTGAAGGGCGTGCCGTCTTTAATGTTATCCATCGCCATCACACTGATGCGCGTCGGGTTGCGGGTGTGAAACCGGTTTCCGGCTGCTTCCAGTGCCGGCACATCGTCGATGTTGATGTTGGTGGCAATGTCGACACGCTTGGTGGCGATGGCCTGCATGCGCGTTGTGGCGTCGGGCAGCGCCAATATTTCAACGTAGTCCAGCTTTGGTGGCCGCCACGACGTGCGGTTCGCCGCCAACAGCGCTTTCTCCGCCCCCCACGATTGAGGTTTAAATGGCCCGGTGCCGATAGGTTCCTGCGCGATGCCTTCTAACCCAACTTTAAGGAAGTGTTTGGGGGCAACGATATTGATGCCCGAGACATAGCGGGGCAGCAGAATGTTAGGTGTTTTAGTGATGATTTCCACGGTCAGCGGGTCAATCACGCGGGCGCCGGAAATAAAATCAATATCGCGGGCCACACTTTGTGCAACCGCGGCCGGGCTGATCAGAAACTCGAAGGTAGTTTTGACCGCGAAAGCATCCAACGGTTCGCCGTTCGAAAACACCACATTAGGACGCAGTTTGAAGTGCCACGTGTTGGGGTTCTGCGGTGTCCACGCCAACGCCAGCCACGGATGCACCTCGCCTTTGTCGTCGATCACCGTCAGCGTGTCGAAAATTGCCGTGAACATCAGATACGGTGTTGTCGCCGTGGTCGCGTAAGGGTTTCCCTTTGCGGTCGGCAGATTGGTGATCGCCACGCGCAAGGTTTTGTCGGCGGCTGGCGCGGGATTTGCGAGCACAAGCCCCAAGCCGAGAGCAAAACCGCGCGTCAAAAAACCAAAGGCCCGCCACCGTCTCATTTTTACCCGCTACTTCTGCACAGTTACATTCTGGTATGGGATAATCCCGTTCAGTTGATCGTAGCCTTGTACGTTCGGGCTCAGGCCGTCCAGGCCCAAAGGTTCTACCAGAATAAGCGCGGCGGCCTGATCGCGATAGCCGCGCAACACCTTATGCACCAGCTCCAACCGCTTGGCGGGATCAAATGTGCGCTGGGCTTCGGCAATCACGGGCGTCAGGGCGCTGTCGCAGTACCAGGGGTGCGACCACGTGCAGGAATGCAGGCGGAAGGGCCGTAACGTTTCACCTGTCGGCAGCGTTTCGTATTCAAACCCGAAAGCTTGGCCTTTCCATTCGCCCTGTTGCACACCGCGTACGAATTGCGCCCAGGGGATCGGGCGGATCTCCATGGTCACGCCGACTTTGGATAAATCATCGGCCACTTTCTGGAACATGCTGTTGTAGTGGCTGCCGGTGGTGCCGCTGCTCATTTCAAAAACAAAGGTGAACCCTTTTTCGTAGCCAGCCTCTTTCAGTAGCGCTTTGGCTTTGGCTGGATCATAGGGATAAGCTGAAAGGCTCGCATCGTACTCTGGGTTGGAGCGCGGCGTGGTCTGGCTCGCGGGCGGCACCAGACCATGCATGATGGTGTCGGCAATCGCTTGCCTATCGACCGCATAATTCAGCGCCTGGCGTACGCGCACATCTTTGAGCGGGCTTTCAGCGATATTGTTCAGCGCGATAATCTCAACCGAACTGGCCGGGCGCTGATAAACGTTGAAGCCTTCGGCCTTTAGTACGTCGATATCTTCCGGCCCGATCTCGGACGCAATATCAACCCGGCGCGACAGCAGGGCTTGAATGCGCGTCGATGTTTCCGGCAGTGCGATCAACTCCGCATTGGCTGCTTTCGGTGCGCGCCATGATGTTGTGTTGGCCTTCAGCGTAATGCGGGCTTTGTCCCACTTCTCGACCACGTAGGGGCCGGTCCCAATGGGCGTGCGCGTAAAGCCGTCGCGGCCCACTTTGGCCCAATAGGCCGGCGGCACGATGGCCAGTGTGGTCAGTTGGCGTGCAAACATCGGGTCGGCACGCTTGGTTGTGAACTCCAGCGTCAGATCATCCAGCGCGCGCACACCGGCAATGTTTTCCACTTCCCGTGAAATGGATTCCTGTATCGCTGCCGGACTGAGAAGATACGTCACCGTCGCGATCACAGCCGCGGCATTGAACGGCTCGCCGTTCGAGAACATGGTGTCTGGGCGCAGTTTCACCACCCATGTGGTGGGCGCGGTGTTGGTCCATGCAACCGCAAGGGCCGGCACAGGTGCTGCTTTGGGCCCTAACTGTGTCAGCGTGTCGAACATCGCGCGCCATGTGTACCACGATGTACGCGCCGGTGAGGTAAAGGGGTTGCCGCCGCCGGGCGGGAACGAGGCTAAGCCATACCGAACAGTCTCTGCCTGTGCCGGGCTATAAAAAAAGAAGCTGCCGACGCAGATGGCAAGGCAGGATTTAAAAATTGAACGTGTCATGACTCTCCCCCGAATTGCTTGATTTTATAGGGCTTCGCGGGGGTGCGAAACGCTGATCTCCTGATATAATTCTCGCATGAGTATAAGTTGGTATACCTTTTCAAGAGCGCATTTGATTTCAAGAGCGCATTTGATTTCAAGAGTGCCCTTGATTTCAAGAGTGCCGTGGGCATTCGGTATCTATGTTGTGCTCTGCGCTGGGCCTACCTTCGCGCAAGACTCGTTTGAGGATTATTTCTGGTCGTCGCGCGTCACGACCGGGTTTGATTACAGCACTGGCAAATATGGGCTGACGGAAGCAACCCAGATCGCTTTTCTACCGGTCACGCTTCAAACCGTACGTGGCCCATTAACGTTGAAAATATCGGGCGGCGGGATGCGTGTAACGGGCCCGGCCCTGATCCTCGACGGCAATGCCACGGCCGGCACGGCGGCTGTTAGCCGCAGCGTCACAGGACTGGCCGATACCAGCGTGTCGGCCATGTACAGTTACCGCGAGCTTTATGATCGCGGCATTTATATTGATCTGACGGCGCGCGCCAAATTTCCCACCGCCAGCTTTGCCAAAGGTCTGGGGACGGGCGAGGTCGACGGCGCATTGCAGATCGACGGCGCGTTTGCGTGGGGCAAGGTTATGCCCTTCGCAACGCTTGGCTATAAAGTGAATGGCTCGCCCGACAGTTTGGCGTTGCGCAATGTCAAATTTGGCAGTCTTGGCTTGCAGTATGCCCTGAATGAACGCATGTCGACCGGGGTGTCGTACGATTATCGCCAAAGCGCTTTGGCGACATCGTCTGATCCACAAGAAGCCATGGCGTACATCAGTTACAGATTTACCGATGTCTGGTCGCTGAATTTGTATGGCGTGGGTGGGATGTCGAAAAACAGCCCGGCCGCAGGCATGGGCCTCACATTTACATACCGCGTTAAGCCGGGCCCCGCTGCAATTCGCTAAGTCTAACCTTCGCTAGACCATAGACTCCGGCCGCTCGCGGTCGGGTCGCGTGGGACGTTCGGGTTGCGGGGTATCGGGGCGTACAGGCGCAATGCGTTCGGGCCGCGCGTTGTTGTCGGGCCGGATCGAGGCCGGCCGCAGCGAGCCCCGCGCCTTCAATATCGTCACGAACGTGCGCACTTTATCAATGCTGGTGGCGGTCACGCGATCATCACCGCTGACATTGCCTTTAATGATGACGCGGTCGCCTTCCACCGTACCGGCGGGCAAGGCAGCGCCGTCGATGGTAATCCCTTCAATGATCAGCGG
>JAEUKL010000126.1 GCA_016793005.1 Rhodospirillaceae bacterium
CGTCATGCCGACAACAAAGCCCCTGACGCGCCGCAGGTGTTGATCATCGAGCATGCCGATATCCGCCGGCTTCTGCTAACGCAGAAAGCTTACGTGGAAGGCGCATTGTCCTTATCGCTTTATTGCGCGCTCTTGGTCGACCAACAGCGCACGGAAACCGATAAGGCGCGCCGCGATACGATTGGGCTGCTGCTGGAGGTTCTAACCCCCGTTGCCAAAGCCTGGCCGTCCGAGTTTTGTTTGGAAGCCAATAAGCACGCCATTCAGGTGTTGGGTGGCTATGGCTACACGCGCGATTTTCCGGTGGAGCGTCTTTATCGCGACAACCGCCTGAACGCGATCCACGAAGGTACGCACGGTATTCAGGGGTTGGATTTGCTGGGGCGCAAAGTCGCCATGCTGGACGGCGCGGCCTTAAAAGTGCTCAACGCCGAGGTCACTCAAACGATCAAAGCCGCCCGCGCGGTGGAACTGCTGGCGCCCTACGCCGCTCAGTTGGAGCAGGCGCTTGGACGGGTGGCCGAGGTTACCATGGCTTTGTTGTTGGCGCGCAAGGACCAGCCCCGGGCGTCGCTGGCCAACGCTACCATGTACCTCGATATGTTCGGCCATGTGGTGCTGGCCTGGATGTGGCTGCGTCAGGCGCTGGTGGCGGCAGCCGCCAAGCCCGAGACGACAACCGAAAAGGCGTTTTATAGCGGCAAGCTTTCAGCCTGCCGGTTCTTCTTCCGGGCCGAATTGCCCAAGACCATCACCCAGGCCGCATTCCTCAAAACGTTGGATACCACCACGTTGGACCTGGATCCGGCGGGCCTGGCCCCGGAATAACGGTCTTCCCTCCCGCGACCGCCACGCTTCGGACGGGTTACCATTCGTCTACTGCCGGGGCTTGGAATTCACGCCATGCTTTCCCTCAATGCGCCGGGATATCGGGGGAGTTTCGGATGCGTGACGCACTGTTGTTGGCGGGTTTATCAGTCTTTTTTGCGGTGGGTGTGGCAACGCCAAGCCATGCTGATGGGGATGTCGAGCGCGGACGCGCCATTGCGATTGAGTGCTTTGCCTGCCACGGCAAAGACGGCAACAGCCCATCGCCCGTAAATCCCAAAATCGGCGGCCAGCATCAACGCTATCTTTTGTTGGCGCTGAAAGATTACCGCGACGGCGTGCGCAAAGACTCACTCATGCGCGGCGCCGTCCTGAAAATGACGACGCAAGAACTTGAAGACGTGGCGGCCTACTTCGCCAGTCAGAAAAGTTTCGTCGAAGCCGCAGCTCCTAAGCCGACGCCAGGTAATCCGACAGGCCAAAAAACAGGCGCGCCGCCGCAACAACAGCCTTCAGGCGCGGGTGCGTTGCGTGTCGATAAAGTGGAACGCAAGGCAACTTTTGTCAGCATGCTGGCCATGGCGCAGCAGGCCAGTCAGCAAAGCAAGCCGTTAAAGGCGTCGGCCTGCCCTAAAATCAATGCCGCCGATGCAACCAAAGACACCGACAATGATGGCTTGGCTGATGCGTATGATGCTGCCCCGGATAATGCCGGCGAGTTTGCGCAAGATACCAACGGCGACGGCCGTTATGAAATTTGCAGCATCCAACAAATGCAAGCCATCGTCACGCTTGGTACAAGCGTGGGGGGGACGGGCGAAGGCAAGAAAACTACCCTGACGGTCGAGGCGCGTCTCAACCGCAGTTATGAACTGGCGCAGGACATCGACGCCGCCGCGATTGAGAATTTTGTGCCCATCGGCAGCTGCGGCCCCGATGATAATTGCATGATGGCGCGCGGCAAGTACGGCTACATGGGCGTCTTCGACGGACGTAATCACACTATCCGCAATTTGAAAGTCTCGCTGCCGCAGCGTGGTGGTGTCGGCCTGTTCGGTGTGCTGGGCGAAGCCGGCATTGTCATGAACATCAAGCTCGACAACGCCGCGATTGAGGGCCGTGCCGGCACGGCGCCTGTCGTCGGCGCCAATATGGGCATCGTTTATAATGCTCATGCTAAGGCCAATACCAAAGGAAGTTTGGCTATCGCGGGTTTGGTTGGCGGCAACTCAGGTCTCGTGGCGATGAGTTCCGCCGACGGTACTGTAACCGCGCAGCAAGCCGCCGGCGGCTTGGTGGGTGACATGACGGGCGGTGTGTATCACTCCACTGCCAATGTCAGCGTAACGGGTGATCGCGCGCTGGGCGGCCTGGTGGGTTTAAGCACCTTCGGCATGGTGTTCGACAGCACCTCGTCTGGCGCTGTGACCGGCAACAGCGATCTGGGCGGTTTGGTCGGCATGAACACCGATGGTTCGGTTAACAACAGCAGCTCAAGTGCGACAGTGACCGGACAAACCAACAACGTTGGCGGCTTGGTGGGTTTCAACTCGCTGAGCCTTGTGCGCAACAGCTACGCGACGGGAACCGTCAGCGGTGACGATACGGTTGGTGGTCTGGTGGGCCGCAACAACGGCGTTGTGCGCCGCAGTTACGCGACCGGAAGTGTGACGGGCAAAACCAACGCCAACGCGCTCATTGGGCTTACGGTCGAGGGCGAAGAGAAATCCACGTTTGCAGCACTGAAAGCGCCGTCCACGACAGGGCCGGGCGATCTCAAAACACTGGATGCCGAAAAGTCGGGTTGGGCGCCTAAAGTGAATATGTCGCAAGATATGCTGGAATTTTACTGCGATACGAATTTCAGCGGGTTCATCGAGCCGGCTGAACGCAAGCCGCAGAATTACATCTGGTCTTTTGACAAAGCGAACGCGCCCCCTTCAATCCGGTGCCTTGCTGCAAAAAGCTAACTCAGTCACTTGCTTTCCGCTCATAGGAGATGCGCATGGTCGCTGTTCGCCCATTTACTCGCCGCTCATTGTTAGGCTTTGCTGCCACGACGGTACTTTTATCGCCGCTCTCGGCGCGCAGTGCCGAGGAGCGCATATCAACGGCGACACCCTTTACAAAGGGCGACATTATTGTCGCAGCCACGGTGATGGATAACCCCAATGACGATCACGCCGGCACCGGACGGCTGCTGCAATACGATGCGAACTTGAACCTCAAAGGCGTGTTGTGGATCAAGCAGACCAACCACAAACTCAGTGGGCTGACGTTCGGGCCCGACAAAACACTCTACGGCTTTGCCCCCCTTAATCACGCGGTGATTGAAGTTGATCCCTCAGCCCGCGAGAAGCCGTTGTTTCAGTTCGCCGACCGTGCGTTCAGCAACGTGTCCTTCGGCAAAGATGGAACGATGTATTTTGGCGAGCACTTGGCCGGCAAAAAAACCGAATCTCGTTATGTGACCACAAAACTTCCGTTGTTGAAGGGCCGTGATGTGATCGGTGATGGGTACATCTTCCGCTACACCAAAGACCGCAAACCCATGGCCGAGTATCACACAGCGGCGCACGGCGGCATGGAGGGCTATCACGCTGTCACAAGTTTGGTCCTGGCCGACAATGACACACGGGCCATTTACATCTCCGAGACCGGCAACCGCATCATGCAGTACGATCTGAAGAACGATAAGCAGATGCCCGATCTTGCCGTGTTCAACGACGATCCGCAGGTGAAGATGCTGTTGTGGATGACGCAAATGCCCGACAAGGCGCTGCTGGCGATTACAGGCGCCAACATGGTGACCATTGATCAGAACACCGGAAAAGTGCTGCGCGAATACAAATTGGGCTCGTTCGGCTGGGCCGCAGCCACGCCCTCCATCGACGGGCAGTTTATTCTGGTGGGCAATTTCATGGATGGCGACGTGGCAAAGGTCAGCGTCAAAGACGGCGCTATTGTCGCTCGTGCCAATATCGGCGAAAAAAGATCGCTGTCCGGTGTGGCTCAATTCCCGGGTTAATGAGTTTGGTTAGTGGAGTGCTGCGATGATTCAAAAAATTATTACCGGCTTTGTCGTCCTGTTGATTGCGGTTGTGGTGTTGTTGCTGGCGGCGTTGTCGTGGGTGTATGTCACCAGCAACAATCAGAATGTTGCCGCGTACGAATTCTCGCCGATACCCCCAAAAGATCCTGATGCCGCGCCCCCCGAGGCCGCAGCCGATGACGGCTATCTGATTTTCGGCGCATCACGCAACACCGGGCTGGATGTGGCGGAAATTCTGATGGCGCGCGGCGATAAAGTCAGCGCAGTCGTGCGCCCCAATTCTGATACCAAAGCGTTGCAGCAATTGGGCGTGACGCTGGTACCGGGCGATGCACTGGACGCGGACTCGGTGCGCGCCGCCATGGCAGGCAAAAAATATCGCGCGGTCCTGACGACCATCGCGTGCTTTAGCTGCAACCCGAAGCCGGATTTCCTGGGCAATAAGAATATTTTCGACGCCGCGAAGGAGGCAGATCAGCGCCGCGTGCTGCTGGTCACCACCATCGGCTCGGGTGACAGTTTCGATGCGGCACCGCCGCCGGCAAAGATGTTCTTGAAGGACATGCTGCCGCTGAAAACCCAAGCCGAGGATCATTTGAAGTCGCTGGGCCTGGATTACACAATCATTCGCCCCGGCGGCTTGAAGACGGCGCAGGCAACGGGTCGCGGCATTTTGTCGGAAGACCGCAAAACATCCGGGATCATTACGCGTGCGGACCTGGCGGGCCTGATCGTCAAAGCCATGGATGACGACAAGACCATCGGCAAAACGCTGGCAGCCATCGACCGCGAGTTCAAGTTTCCGTTCGACATGGGCCCGTAAAGCTGCGGCCTATACACACGCAAGGGGGGCGTTATGTTTAAAACTGTGATGGAACGGCGTTTAGCCGTGATGGTCGGGCTGCTCGCGTTGCCGGCTGTGTATGGGGCTTATGCCCTCAGTGCCTCAGCCGTAGCGGCCGATACTGTGAAAACACAGGTTGTCCAGGACACCAGTAAATTCAGCCAGATCAAGCCGGATGTGCTGGCCATGATCGAAAAAGGCGAGGCGGATTTTCTGGCCAAAGACCCGCAGCGCCTGGGTGATTCAATCACGGAAGATTTTACGTGGTACCGGGTGATGCCCGAGGGCCCGAAACTGGCCGTTCAGGGCCGCGAAAATACGGTCAAAATGCTGTCCCAGTTTTTCACTGATACGCCCGCAGGGTATCAGTCAAAAGTTTACCGCCTTGCCATGGTCGGGAACATTCTGGTGCAGGTCGAAGTCGACAAATACGACTCAAAAACCGAAGGCAAGGTCGAGAAAACGTCACTGGAAATATACGAATTTCGCGATGGCCGCCGGTTCCGTGAGTGGCGGTTTGCGCCCACCGCCACGCCCTTCGACAAGTAGCCGCGGCCGATCCACGCCAACGGGCTTCCAGGCTTGATTTTATTGCGCCAGAAGCAGGTCTGCCGTCGCGGTATTGCACGCGAAGGGGACGTTATAAAGGGTCGCGAGGCGCAGCAGTGCTTTGACATCAACGTCATGGGGGTGTGGCGATAACGGATCGACAAAAAAGATCAGCATGCCCAACTGGCCTTCGGCAATCATCGCGCCAAGCTGCTGGTCGCCCCCCAGGGGGCCGCTTTTCAGGCGGGTGATATTGAGGTTGGGGCAGGCCTTCAGAACCAAGGCGCCCGTCTGCCCGGTTGCGTAGATATTAACCTCTTTCAACCGGCCCTCATGCTGGCTAACCCACTCAGCCATAGCTTGCTTGCGGCCATCGTGGGCGACAATGCCGATGTTCATGTGTTCCCCCTCAAACCTGACACCTGAAGCTACAGCACCCAAGGTTACAGCACTGAGGCAGCCTACGAAGCGGGTTTTGGTTAAAAACGATGCCCCGGGACATTTCTTAAAGGTTTCCTAAGCCCCGAATGCCATTAAAGCCGGAACCTATGTAATCGGCTCTAAAACAAATAAACGAACGCAGCGGCCTTAACCGCGGCGGCAAAGCAGAAGCTAAAATGAGCGTAGCGCAGGCCGTGGGCGAGTACGAGTACACCAATGATTGGTTCGAGCAGAACGTTCCGGTATGGGATGTTTTGATTCCGCAGTATGAGCCCCAGAAATTCCTTGAGATCGGCTCGTACGAAGGGCGTTCCGTCTGCTACCTGATCGAGAAGTTCGCGACCAAAGGCCCGATTGAAATAGACTGCATCGACACGTGGGCCGGTGGTGTGGAGCACGGCGAAATCAAAATGTCGGACGTCGAACGCAGGTTCGATAAGAACATTGCCATTGCGCAGTCCAAAGTTCCCAATGCGGCGCGCGTCACCAAGCACAAGACGTTTTCGCATATCGCAATGGCGGAACTGATTGCAGCCGGACGTGCCAACAGCTTCGATGTTGTCTATATCGACGGTTCACACCAAGCGCCGGATGTTCTGAGCGACTGTGTGATGGGGTTTCACTTGCTGCGGGTCGGCGGGTTGATGATTTGTGACGACTATGTCTGGAGCATGGAGCCCATTGGCTCACAGGATTCATTGAACATGCCAAAACCGGCGATTGATGCATTCCTGAACATGTTTCAGCGTAAAATGATCATGGTGCGTGGGGCGCCGATATATCAAGTATACGCCGCTAAAACCGGCGCATAGAAAAACACAACTAATCCAAGTTTTGCTTATTCCAAGGCTTTCGAATGAACCGCAAACAACGCCGCGCGACGGCTGCATCGTCTACTCAGTATCCGCCGGGGTTTGTTGAAATCTTCAACACTGCGCTGCAATTGCAGCAAACCGGCCAACTGATCGAAGCCGAAGCCATGTATCGCCGCGCTATGGCGATGCATTCAAAAGTTGCGCTGCTGTACAGCAACTTAGGTGTTGTTGTTTACTCGTTGGGCCGGGTGGCGGAATCCGTGCCGCTCTATAAAAAAGCCATCGCACTTGATCCAACCCTATCGTTGGCGCTGAATAACCTGGGCGTCTCTTTAAGCGGACTTAATCGTTTGGATGAAGCGCTCAGCATGTTTGCGCGCGCCATGGCGATTGTCCCGGACGACCCCGAACCCTTAAACAACTACGGCGACTGTTTGGTGAAGCTCAGCCGCTTTGCTGAAGGTGCAAAGGCGCTCGAACGCGCCATCGAAATGAAGCCCAATTATGTTGAAGCCATGACCAACCTGGGCACGTCCTATTGGGGTCAGGGCCGCCTGGATGACGCGGTCGCGCAGTTCCGCCGCGCGCTTGCGTTACAACCCGATGTGGCTATGACGCACAAGAACCTGGGCATTGTACAGTTGCTGCGCGGCGAATTTGCGGAAGGTTGGCGCGAATACGACTGGCGCTGGGTCGCAGATAAAATTGTTCCGCGCGACTACGCATTCCCTGAATGGCACGGCGAGGCTTTGGGCAATAAGAAGTTGCTGGTTTGGGCCGAGCAGGGTGTGGGCGACGAAATTCTGCATGCCAGCATGATGGACGACCTTGTGGCGCGCGGCAACAAAGTGGTCTGGGAAGTCGATCCGCGCTTAAAAACCTTGTTGCAGCGCTCGTTCCCCGATGTGTCGGTCGAGGCGCGTGAAGCGCCGCCGTTTAAAGCGCCGCCGGGGCACGACATCGGCGGCCATGTGGCCGGCGGCAGCATTGGCCGCTACGTGCGCTACGACGTGTCGCAGTTCCCGCGCGACCGGCAAAGCTATTTGAAAGCCGATCCAGACCGTGTTGCGGCCTACCGCGCCCAGATCAACGCGGCGCCGGGCGAAAAAATTATCGGCTTATCGTGGCTTAGCAAGAACGCAGCCTTTGGGAAAAGTAAAAGCACCACACTGATGCAGTGGGAAAAAGTGCTGCGCACGCCGGGTGCGCGGTTCGTCAACCTGCAGTATGGCGATACCGTCTCTGAGTTGAAGCAAGTCGAGCGCAAGTTGGGCGTTAAGATCGTCACCATCGACGGCTTGGATCTAAAGGACGACCTGGATGGATTCGCGGCCCTGACGGCAGCCTGTGACCTCATCACCACAGTATCGAATTCCACTGCGCACTTTGCCGGCGCCCTGGGCATCCCGGTTTGGATTCTGATTGCCGCCGGTGTGGGCAAGTTCTGGTACTGGGGCCATAATACCGAGAAAGTATTGTGGTACCCCTCAGCCACCTTGATTCGTCAGGAAAAAATCGACGAATGGACGCCCACCATTGATATTCTTGCCGAGCGTGTTGCCCACTTCGCGGCATCGTGATGCTCTGTTCGGGTTTCGGGCGCGCATTTTTACGTGGGCGTGTGCGCGCCGCCGCCCTAAAATAACACTCGGATACATCAGCACGCTATGAAGTAAGCACGCTGTGAAGCGGCGCTCTGTGAGGCAGAACTCTGTATAACGGGATTCGCCGCACGCAGGGCCGAAGTGTTTACAAATCGTTTCTTTTGCACAGGCGTGTTCGTTTTACCGCGTGGCTGCTTCATGCCTCGCGGGGATTTGCATGTTGTTAAGTTTTGTAAACCATACATGCGAGCATGAACCAAATACCACATGTCCAAATGCCGCCTTATCTCACGGCATTGCGATGCTTTTTTCTGGTCGCGATGCACCATGGGATTCAGGTTGCGCCTGAAAAGCTATCGAGCGCTTCCGAAGTCGACATCGTCGCTTCGTTGATGCGCCTGATGCGTGAGGTTGGGCTGTCGGGTAAAGTATTGGATGCCTGCTCATGGGATCAGTTGGCATCCATGGGCAGTGCGTTCCCGATCATGGCGCAGTTGAAAGACGGCGGCTGGGTGATCGTCGCCAGCGTGATGCCGGGCACTGAGGGCAAGGTGCTGGCAGCCGTATTAAATCCGGTGACCGAGCAGAACGGCATTTCGCTGCTACAGCGTCATGAGTTCGAACAGATCTGGTCCGGCCGGCTCATCCTGTCTAAACGGAAGTTATTCGTCAGTACCGATCCGCAGAAATTCGGCTTCCGCTGGTTCATGCCGGAAATCATCCGGAACGGAAAATATTTCCGCGATATCGCTGTCGCGGCCATGATGTCGCATCTGATTGCGATTGCCACGCCGCTGTTCTTCCAAATCATCATAGACAAAGTCATTCCGCACCAAAGCTATCAGACCTTGTATGCCGTGATTTTGGCGTTCGTTGTCGCCATGACGTTCGACGCGATCTTCAACTACATGCGCCAGCACTTGTTGATTTTCGCCAGCAACAAGATCGATGCGCGTCTGGCTGCAAAATCGTTCGACCATCTCCTGCGACTGCCGTTGCAGTTCTTTGAAACGCATCCTACAGGTGTGTTGCTGCGCCACATGCAGCAAACCGAATCCATCCGGGCGTTCCTGACCGGCCGACTGTTCCAGACGCTACTGGACACGGTGGCGCTGCCGTTCCTGTTGATTGGTCTGACTTTGTACAGCGGTGCGCTGACGGCTGTTGTGTTCGGCTTTGCCATCGCGATTGCATCCGTCATCGGCATCATGGTGCCGACATTCCGGCGCTATCTGTCGCTGCTGTATGCGGCTGAAGGTGCCCGCCAGGCCGACCTGGTTGAAACCATTCATGGCATGCGTGCCGTTAAATCCTTGGCGCTTGAATCCTTACGCATGAAGTCGTGGGATGAAAAAGTCGCAGGCTCGATCCGCCGCCGCGCAACCGTCGGGTACTTTGGCGCGGCTGCTGTTGTGCTCACGAACTCTCTGCAAGCCGGCATGCAGATGGCCATTCTGGGCGTCGGGGCCACCATGGTCTTCGACGGCAGCCTTAGCATGGGCGCCTTGATCGCGTTCAACATGCTCTCGGGGCGTGTCACGGGCCCCTTGGTGCAGATCGTCAGCCTGATCAATGAATACCAGCAAACGGCGCTGGCTGTGAAAATGCTGGGCACGGTGATGGACCACCCGCCCGAGCGCGATATCAATCAGCGCGGTGTTCGCCCGCAGATTACAGGCCAATTAGAGTTTCAGCAGGTCAGTTTCCGTTATCCTGGCGCCAGCTCGCCGGCCCTCGACCGTGTGTCGTTCAAGATAGAAGAAGGTCAGGTGATCGGCGTCGTCGGGCGCTCGGGTTCAGGTAAAACCACGGCGACGCGCCTGATCCAGGGCATCATGTCGGCGCAGGAAGGGCTGATTCGCCTCAACGGTGTCGATATCCGCAATATCGATCTGCCGCACTTGCGCCGCAGTATCGGCGTTGTGCTGCAAGACAATATCCTTTTCCGCGGCACGATTCGTGAAAACATTGCGGCCGGTAAACCTGATGCGACGCTCGACGAAGTGATGGAAGCCGCACGGTTGGCCGGGGCGAATGAGTTCATCGACCGCTTGCCGATGTCGTATGAAACTTTCGTTGAAGAAAGCGCTTCAAACTATTCCGGCGGACAAAAGCAACGCATTGCCATCGCGCGTGCGCTGTTGCTGCGCCCGCGCCTGATGCTGCTGGATGAAGCCACCAGCGCGCTCGACCCGGAAAGCGAAGCGATTGTTCAGCAGAACTTGGATGAAATCGCACGCGGCCGGACGATGATTATCGTTTCTCACCGTTTGTCGTCGCTGGTGAACTCGGACGCCATTTTAGTGATGGACAAGGGGGCTGTGGTTGATTTCGCACCCCACGCGACACTGGTTGAGCGCTGCGAGATTTATCGTCATCTGTGGGAACAGCAGACGAGGTACCTCCAGTGATTAAACTGCTCGCTCCACCCATCAAAAAGCTGACGGACGGCGCCCGCGAATTGCGCCGCCGGGCATTGAGCGGCGGCCAATGGTTTGCCGGCATTTCCCAGAACATGGGCCAGCCGCGTCCGCCGGTGGTTGTCGAGGCTATTTCCTTTCAGGATCCGATTGACGAAATCTGCGAAGAGTCGCCGCCGCGCTTCATGCGCTCGATGTTGTATGTTGTCTTCGGATTGTTTGTTCTGACGATCCTGCTGGCGTCGCTGATCAGTGTTGAAGTTGTGGTCGTCGGGAGCGGCCGCTTGGCGACGGAAACGCCGCCCATCATGCTGCAGCCGTTGGACCGTTCGATTGTGCGTGAAGTGAACGTGAAACCGGGCGATGTGGTCACGAAGGGCGAAGTGCTGGCGACGTTGGACCCCACCTTTGCGCAAGCTGACCTGGCCTCAGTGTCGGCGAAGCAGGTTGCGTTGCTGGCTCAAATTCGCCGCCTTGATGCCGAGTTGAACAACCAGCCGTTCCAGCCCAGTTCAACGCCAACAGCCGAAGAGCAGCTTCAGGCGATATTATTTGTTCAGCGCCAATCGCAATATGCATCGCAACTGCGCGTATTCGACGAAGAAATTCAGCGGCGGCGCGCCAATATTACGACTATCGAGGCCGAACGTGCGGCGCAGGCAAAGCAGCTGACGATTGCCAAGGAAGTTGAGACGATGCGCGCGACCATGCTTGAGAAGCAGTCGGGCTCGAAGCTGAATTATCTGGAAGCGCAATCCGTCAGGATGCGCGTTGAGCAAAGCTTCCTCGATGCGGGTAATCGACTTGCCGAAGCGAAGCACGATCTTCAATCGAAGGAAGCCGAGCGCCAGTCGTTCGTCGACACTTGGCGTCAGCAAATCTTAGAGAACCTCGTCAACAGCCGGACTGAGGCGTCCATCATCGGCGAAACCATGGCCAAGGCGACGTTGGTCAACAACCTTGTCGTCCTGACCGCGCCCGAAGACGGCGTAGTGCTTGATGTCGCCAAGCGTTCCGTGGGTTCGGTCTTAAACGGTGCAGAACCGCTGATCACCATCAGCCCGACCAATGCCAACGTGATTGCCGAAATCATGATCAGCTCGGCGGATATCGGTTATGTGAAGCCTGGCGACGATGTGGTGGTGAAGGTCGACGCCTTCCCGTGGCAACGCCATGGCCTGCTGAAGGGCAAACTCCTGTCCGTGAGCGAGGAGTCGTTCTCGACCAGCGGCTCCAACGGCCAAAATGTCTCGGGGAATCAATCTGCGAATCGAAGCGGCGCTGTGCACCGTGGCATCGTCAAAATGACAGATACCACGCTTGAAGATCTACCAAAGGGTGCGCGGCTCATTCCGGGCATGACGTTGGCGGCGGAAATCAAGGTTGGGACGCGCAGTGTCATGTCGTTCTTCCTGAACCCCATTACCCGCGGCCTGCGTGAAAGCATCCGCGAGCCGTAATGAAAAATGATGATGGAAAATCAATGTCTTATGGACCAGGGGCCGCGCCGGACCGTATAGCTCGGCAAGCTATATAAAGGGTGCGTTTTGGGTCTGGGACTACGAGATGTAGACCGTGAGAAAAAGTCGTGTTGCGATACTGTGGCGAAACGGTTTCTTAACAGAATCGCCTAATAGTTTAGCTTGCTGACTAGACCGAGATGGACTAAAGAAGGCAGTATTGTGATGCGGGTACGAAGTGCCTGCCGAATACTTGCTTACAAACATCTCTAGAATGGAGATTTGAGCATGACGACCGTAGCCATTACCGCCACTCGGCTCTGTGCCTTCGGGCATTGCAACGACTCATCGTCGTTATTCGTTCGGTCTCCATTCGCTGCTGCTTTAACTAAAGACCTCTCGAAGGAGTGATGCGTCATGGCTTTGTCGTCGACCTTTATTCAGGCGCTTACGCTCTCGCAAATTTCTGCGTTCTCAACAGCGCAAATGGCAGCGTTCGAGTCGACGGAACTGGGGTACTTAACCTCGACACAGTTCCAGGCGCTCTCCACGCTCCAACTGGGCACCCTCTCCACCACGCAGATTAAGGGCTTCAGCACCACAGCGCTGTCGGCCATCACGACGCAGCAGATTGGCGGTCTGACGACCACCCAACTGAATGCGCTGAGCACGACGCAGCTGAAATCGCTGGCCACCACGGCCATGGCGGCCTTGTCGACAACCCAAGTCACGGGCTTCAGCTCCACCCAGATCGGTGTGCTGACCACCAGCCAGTTTAACGCCCTGGGCACGCTGAACCTCGGCACACTCACCACAACCCAGATCGATGGCGTCACCACGTCGCAGCTGACCGCCCTCAGCACCACAATGTTTGGTGCGTTGACGACGGGTCAGTTGGGTAGCTTGTCGACCACGCAGGTTAAGGGCCTGACCACAACCAACTTGGCCGTGCTGACCACGACCCAGTTGAACGGCATCGGTTCCACGCTGATCGGGTCTTTGGCCTCGACGCAATTGAATGCGCTGACCACCACACTGATCGCGCACATCTCGACCACGCAGTTCGGCGGCATTACGACCACGCAGCTGAAATCCATCAACACCACGAACTTTGCGGCGCTGATCACCACGCAGATCGCGGGCTTGAACGCCACTCAAATCAAAGCGCTGTCGTCATCGCAAGTGGCGGCATTGACCACGACGCAATTCGGCAGCGTCTCGACCACGCAGTTGGGCAACCTCACCACCGTGCAGGTGAAGGGCATCAGCACCACCAACATGGCGGGGCTGACCACCAACCAGTTGTCTGGTTTGACCTCGACCCAGATCGGCGCGCTGACCACGACTCAAGTGCAGTCGATGATCACGACCACGGTCGGCAACTTGACGACCACGCAGATTGCGGGCCTGACCGCGGCGCAAATTACGTCGCTGACGACCACGCAGTTCAACGCGCTCTCGACCACGCAGCTGGGCAGCTTGTCCGGCAAGCAGGTGAAGGGCATCTCGACCACCAGCCTGGCCGTTTTGACCACGACTCAGCTGAACGGCTTGTCATCGTCGCAAATCGGCGAGTTGGCTTCGACGCAGCTGAACGCGCTGACGACCACCACCTTCTCGGCCTTGTCGACCGCGCAGTTTGCCGGGATCACGACCACGCAGTTGAAGGGCTTGAGCTCAACCAACTTCGCTGTGATCACCACCAACCAGATCGGTGGTTTCACGACCACGCAGTTGAAGGCCTTGGCCTCCACTCAGATCGGCGCACTGACCACCATTCAGTTCGGCACGTTGACCTCGACCCAATTGGGCAGCTTGGCCGCGACGCAAATTAAGGGCTTAAGCACCACGAACGTTGCCGGCATGACAACCAATCAGTTGTCGGGCGTGACCTCGACGCAGATTGCCGCGTTGACCACGACACAAGTGGCGGCCTTCATCACCACCACAATCGGTAACCTGACGACGACCCAGATCGACGGCTTGGCCGCGTCGGCCATTGCGGCGCTGACCAGCACGCAATTCAATGCGGTGACGACCACGCAACTGGGCAGCCTGACGACGACCCAAGTGAAGGGCCTCAGCACGACCAACCTGGGTACGCTGACGACCACCCAGTTGAACGGCATGGCTTCAACTCAGCTGGGCGCGCTGGCGACCACGCAGTTGAATGCATTGACGACAACGGCGGTCGCTGCGATCTCGACCACACAGTTCGGCGGTTTGACGACCCAGCAGCTTTCGGGCCTCAGCACCACGAACTTCGCCGTCCTGATCACAACGCAGATCGGCTCGTTGACCACGACGCAGATCAAAGCGCTGACCTCGGCTCAGATCGGTGCATTGACCACCACCCAATTCGGCAGTGTGACAACCACCCAGATCGGTTCGCTTTCGACCGCGCAGATTAAGGGCTTGAGCACCACCAACTGGGCGGGCATCACGACGAACCAACTCTCAGGCGTGACCTCAACTCAGCTGGCGGCGTTGACCTCGACGCAGATGGCGGCGTTGATCACGACGACGATCGGCAACCTGACCACGACTCAGTTGGACGGCCTGACCGCCTCGCAAATCGATGACCTGACCACGACGCAGTTCTCGACCCTGAGCACCGCGCAGTTGGGCAGCTTCTCGACCACCCAAGTGAAGGGCATCAACACCACCAACATGGGCGTGTTGACCACCACACAGCTGAACGGCATCACGTCAACTCAGCTGGGCGCTTTGGCGACCACGCAGTTGAATGCGTTGACCACCACCGCTGTGGCGCACATCTCGACCACCCAGTTCGGAGGTCTGACGACGACCCAATTGGCGGGCATCAACACCACAAACTTTGCAGTGCTGACCACCAACCAGATCGGCAGCCTGACGACCGTCCAAATCAAGGCCCTGACCTCGGCTCAGATTGGCGCCATGACCACCACCCAGTTCGGCACCTTGTCGTCGACGCAGGTGAGCGGCCTGTCGACCACGCAGATCAAGGGCATCACGACGACGAACATGGCAGGTCTGTCGACCAACCAGTTGTCGGGCATGACCTCAACCCAGATCGGCGCAATTACGACGACGCAGCTGGCGGTCTTCACCACCACGACGATTGGCAACCTGACCACCACGCAAGTCGATGGTTTGGCTGCGGCGCAGATCACCGCGCTGACGACTACTCAGTTTAGCGCTCTGACAACGACGCAACTGGGCAGCATGTCGACGACCCAGGTGAAAGCCATCAGCACGACCAACATGACGGCGATCACGACCACGCAGTTGAACGGTCTGACGTCGACACAAGTTGGCGCCCTGGCGACCACGCAGCTGAATGCGCTGTCGACCACGGCGGTCGCTGCGATCTCGACCACACAGTTTGGCGGCTTGACGACCCAGCAGCTCGCTGGCTTCAACTCCACCAACTTCGCGGCCCTGACGACCACCCAGATCAGCAGCTTGTCGGCCGTGCAGATTAAGGCGCTGACCTCGACTGAAGTCCGTGCGATGACCACCGTTCAGTTCGGTGCATTGTCGACCACGCAGATCGGTAGTCTGACAACGACTCAGATCGATGACATCTCAACCACGGTGTTGTCGGGCATCACGACGACGCAGTTGGGCGGCTTTGCCTCGACGCAAATCGCTGCGCTGGACGGCACCCAGTTCGCTGCCCTGAGCACGATCAGCATCAGTAATCTGACGACGACACAGTTGGATGGATTGACTACGGACCAGGTCGATGCGGTCACGACGACACAGTTTGCCGCGCTGACCACAACTCAGCTCGCCAGCCTGTCGACGACACAGATCAAGGCGATCAACACCACCAACATGGCGGCGTTGACGACGATCCAGCTGAACGGTCTGACGACGACACAGTTGAGTGTGTTGACGGCGCCGCAAGTCTCGAACCTCACCACGACCAGCATCGCCAACCTGTCGACGACGCAGTTGGGTGGGTTCACATCGACGCAGATCAAGGCCTTGGTAACAACCCAAATCCAGGCCTTGGGCACCATCCAGATCACGGGCATGACGTCAACGCAGTTTGCGGGCCTGGAGACCACGGATATCGCGGCCTTCACCACCACGCAGATCGCATCGATGAGCTCGACGGCCCTGGATGTGCTGAACGCCACGCAGATCAGCGCGTTCACCACGACCCAGATCGCCGCGATGACAACAACGCAGCTGGCAGCTCTCTTAAATTGATCAGTTGTTAAGCTAGCTACGCTACAAAAAGGGCCAAACCACTTCTGGTTTGGCCCTTTCTGTATCAAGAGAGCGCAATGAGTTCCGAGTTGTTGTCCATGGCCCTTAACCGGGCCAAAGAACGTACGTTAAGTGCTGGTGAACTGCTGCATTTCGCAGGGCAACTTGCGGCGACAAGCAAGGCTGAAACCCTCTCGCTGCTTTACCGCACCTGGATCGAGAATAACCCTGCCGATCCGCTGCTGCCGGCCATCCATTTCAATCATGCGGTTATCTTAAGCGGGTCGGGTGACCTCGCCGGAGCGCGTACTGCGCTGGAAGAGGCGATCAAGGTCAACCCCGATTTCATCCCGCCATATATCAACCTCGGCAACGTACTGGAGCGCTTAGGCAACGCCGGCGAAGCGGTTCAGACGTGGTATCAGGCGGCCAATCGCCTCGGTTTGGTGACGGGCGATACAGCCAATTACAAGACCACGGCCCTGAAGCAGATCGGGCGTGTACTCGAACGCTTCCAGGTCGACGAAAAGGCCGAGGAAGTATTAAAGCTCAGTCTTGAGATTAATCCGCACCAAGCCGACGTCGTGCAGCATTATGTCAGTTTGCGCCAACGCCAATGCAAATGGCCGGTCATTGTGCCCAGCGGCGTTATTACCAAAGAGCACCTGCTTAAAGGAATTTCCGCTCTCTCACTTGCGGCCTATACGGATGATCCGCTGCTGCAAATGGCGAATGCGGCCATTTATACCAAGCAAAGCATCGGCCGCCCGGCACGGCTTTACAATCAGCATCATGCCGAGTTGTTGAAGACAGCATCGCCCAAGCGCCGCCGGATCGGATATGTCTCGTCCGATCTGCGTGAACACGCGGTCGGCTTCCTGACGGCAGAGGTCTACGAACTTCATAACCGCGAGAACGCAGAAGTCTTCCTGTACTATTGTGGCCATCACTCGCCTGACTACATGCAGCAGCGCATTAAGGCCGCGGCCGATCACTGGATCGACCTGGGGCCAATGACCGATGAGCAAGCCGCTGAACGGATTGTAGCCGACCAAATTGAAATCTTGGTGGATGTGAATGGCTACACGAACGCGGGCCGCACGAAACTGTTTGCCATGCGCCCGGCGCCAATCATCGTCAACTGGCTTGGCTTCCCAGGTACATTGGGTAATCCCAGCCATCACTACATCGTTGCGGATGACTTTATTATCCCCAAAGACAACGAAATTTATTACACGGAGAAGGTTCTCCGTCTGCCGTGCTATCAGCCCAATGACCGCAAGCGCCCTATATCGGATCGCCCGCAAAAGCGTAGTGATGCAGGGTTGCCCGACGATGCGACTGTATTTTGCTGCTTTAACGGCGTGCATAAAATCACGCCGTTTACCTGGCGTCGCTGGATGACGATTTTGCACAACGTGCCGGGCAGCGTGTTGTGGTTGCTGGACTCGATTGAAAGCGTCAGTAACCGCTTGCGCGATATGGCCGAGCAGCATGGTATCGCGCGCGACCGCATCATTTTTGCGCCCAAAGCGAAGAATCCCGATCACCTTGCAAGATATGTTCTGGCCGATCTGTTTCTGGATACATCACCGTATGGTGCACACACGACCTCATCGGATGCATTGTGGATGGGTGTTCCGGTCCTCACGCTGGCTGGGCGCAGTTTCGCGTCGCGCGTTTGCGGCAGCCTGGTGAAATCGGCAGACCTTGAAGAACTGATTGTCTATACGCCCGAGGATTATGTTCGGCTGGCTATCGAGCTTGGCCTGAACAAGCAGAAGCTCCAGACGTATCGCGAGCGATTGTCTGCGGCCCGCCAATCGTGCGTGTTGTTTGATATGCCACTGCTTGTTTCAAGCCTGGAGCGCCTCTACGCCGAAATGTGGGAGGACTTCAAGGCGGGCCGGTTGCCGCGCCCGGATTTGTCCAATATCGACATCTACAACGATATCGGCGTTGACCTTGATAAGAACGATGTCGAGCTTCTGGCCGCAAGCAATTACAACGATCTCTATCTCCAGAAGCTGGCTGAGCGCGACCGTTTTGAGATGCTGCGTCCTGATGCGCGTCTCTGGACGGATGCAACAGCCAAACGACCGATGCCCAAGGACATCGGGCACCTCCAAGCGCTTGCGGAACGCGCGCTTGACCGCGGTCAGGTCGAGCAGGCGCGGGGGTACATCACCGAGTGTCTGGACCGGGAACCTAAGAACGCGGCTATTCTAGACGTGGCGGCGCGCATCATGCTGCGCGCTGGGCAGGCCGATCTCGCCGAGCATTATGCCCGCCGCGCCATTGCCGAGCAGCCGATCGTTGTGTACGGCCTGACGTTGGCCGAGGCCATGAAAGCGCGCGGTCAATTGACGGGCGCTGAGACATTCTTCCGGAGTGTCCTTGAGCGCATCCCAAATGATCGTCGCGCCCTGCTGGGTCTTGCACAGATTTACGAGCAAACTGGCCGGGCCGACCTTGCCAAAGAGTATCACTTCATGGCGCTTGAAGCTGGCTTGAATGGGTAATGCGACCCAGGCGTAATCCGAAGTTGCACGCAATCAGGCTTTGCAGTGATCAAAATTAGCGTGAGCAAATTTCGCAAAAAAGTCAGCTAATGGGGTTGATCGCATATCGTGCAGAACAACCTGCACTCTGCGAAACGAGCGTCATAATTGCGAGCGGCGGATACTGTATAAATAAAGCTGGATTACAATTTATGGCGGGCAAAACACAGCATGTCTTCCCAAGCACTTAGGGCATTGTAAAACAATGATAAAATAGCCGCACCAGGATGAACGCAGCGGCGGTTAAAAACGAAGCGTTTAATGAGTCTTAAACAACTTCGCGCATGAAGGGATGGGCATGTGCGTCGTCGACAGAGGAAAGAGTGAGTTATGAAAGACAAGATGAAACTGATCAGAACGGTTGTGTGCGCTGTGGCGCTTCTTAGCGGCTTCAACGTATCGCAGGCAGCGTCAACAGAAGCTGCGAACGATGATGTCTACGTCATCCCGAATCCTGAGCAGTATCTGGTCGCTCGCGGTCCAGCAAAACCCATCGTACTCGAGTCTGTAAAGCCGGCGCGTGCAAGTGCGTCCCCCAGCGAGACGATTGAAAAAGCCGCTGCGGTGATCCCCGGCAGTTACACAGTGATCCCCAACGTCACGCCGGGTTTGAACAGTAACCTCAGTTTCCTGCGCTTCCCCAACTTCAATACAGATGTCGCCTCAACCGCGAACATCAAAATGGTCGGTGATGCGACAGGAACAGACTACGGCACCGCGCAGGTTGTGTCGCAACCAAATTCATCGCCCCAAATTACCGTGCTTGAGCTACTGCAAAGTATCGAAGGCACATCATTTGCCGCATCTGATACCTCGCTGACGCTGTACATTCAGAGCAACCAGTATCTCACCGGCATTCAGCACGTTTATTACAACAGCAGCTCTGGCTTTTTCGAAAACATGAGCGTGTGCTCGTTTGTTGACGGGATCAGCAGCCTTCCGACGGCATCGGGCGTCGTCAACGTTCATACGACCAAGCTGCAAACACAGTACCCAAGCGTCGTAAAAATCCATAACAAGAACTCGACCGCAACGACTTTAACGCTGCGCGTTCATGACGGTCCGAGCGGGACACTGATTAAGAAGTTCTCGTTTCTGGCGCAACCGAATTCAACCTATGCCTTCACCTCGGCGCAGATTCAGAGCAACGTCGGCTTTACGCCTGGCACTGATGACTATCACATGAACATCTTCTTTGATGCTCCAGCCGAAGCACCTCCGAATGCGACCATCTCGCATACTGTCGGGAACGGTGCGTTAGCAAGCGCGACGCTGAACCTCACGACAATCTGTACAATTAACGACTAGTCTGAAGATAATTGCGACGACAAAAAATGGCGGCCTTGCGGGCCGCCATTTCTTTTTTTTGGATTATACCGTCAACCCTCTAAGCGCTCTTGCGCGCTGCTGTGTTGGTATTGTGATCCGCAACGTATGCCGCAATGGCGCTCACGCCGTCTGCAACTGATTTGGCCGTGGTATCGATATGCAGGTCCACGCGGTCGGGCGCTTCCCAGGCCGACGATACGCCCGTCATTTGCGCCACACCGCCCGACTTGGCCTTCGTATAAAGGCCTTTAGGGTCACGCTGCTGGCACGTTTCAAGCGGGGCATCGATAAAGACTTGATGATACCCAGCGCCCACGATCTCGCGTGCTGCGCGGCGCAGTGCGTTCGTGGGCGTAATCAGCGAGACGATCACGATCAAGCCGGCTTCGGCCATCAACTTGGCAACCTCAGCCGTGCGGCGCACGTTCTCGGACCGGTCGGCATCGCTAAAGCCCAGATCAGAATTCAGGCCGTAACGCACGTTATCGCCATCCAAAACAAAGGCCTGCTGACCAGCCTCGAACAACTGGCGTTGTAGCGCCATAGCGATGGTGGTTTTCCCAGCGCCGGACAGCCCCGTAAGCCACAGAACCTGGCCCGCATGGCCGTTACGACCGGCGCGGTCCTCACGCGACACGGATTGCTGAATTGCATGAATGTTGCGTGCCGCAGCGCTGACGTGGACAGCTTTCTCGATGACGCAGCCGCCAACCACATCGAATTTGTCGAACAGCACGGCGCGCGACAAGGCCGAGTTGTTGCCTGAGGTGTCGTGAATGATAGGGCGCTCAGCCACTAAAGTGACTTGGCCGATATCGTTGTGCTGAAGATCGCGGTCTTGGGTTGGCGATAGGTCGTTTACATCGATCACATGGTCGATGGATTTCACCACCACATCGTAGGCTGCTGTGGCGAGTTTTAGGGTCAGGCGGCGGCCCGCTTTCAAGGGCGTATGCGATAGCCAGAACAGGCGTACGTTTAAGGCCGTGTCGGCTTGGGGTTTATCGGCTTGCGCCGTGATAAGTTGCCCGCGTTCGACAAACAAATCGCGATCAAGTGTTATGGCAATGGATTGTCCTGCGGTGGCGGCGATGACCGGCGCATCGACGTTCCAGCTTTGGAAAGTGGCAACTTTCGCGGTCTGACCCGTGGGCCACAGCGAAATGGCGTCACCTAAACGCACTGTACCGCTTTCAACGCGGCCCACCAGAATACGCTCTTCATCGCGGCGATAAACATCTTGGATCGGCAGCCGGAACGGTTGGCCCGACGGCACGACGCGATGCGGAAGTGTGTCCAGCGCTTCAATCAAGGTTGGGCCTGTCCACCACGCCATATGCGCTGAGCGGTTCACCAAGTTATCGCCATGGCGGGCTGCAATTGGAATGATGTGGTCGGCGGTGAGGTCCAGCGACTTCAAATATGCCGTTATCTCAGCGGAAACCTTTGTAAATGTAGCTTCGTCATATTTGGCCAGGTCCATCTTGTTCACGGCAACGACCGTGCGCGAGATACCCAACAGCTTCAGCAAGTAGGCATGGCGGCGGGTTTGCTCGGCCACCCCTTGCGAGACGTCCACCAGAATCACACCGGCTTCCGCCAGTGAAGCGCCGGTGATCATGTTGCGCAGGAATTCGCGGTGGCCCGGCGCATCAATGATCAAATAGCTGCGCTTGGCGGAGCGGAACCAGATCTGTGTTGAGTCAACGGTGATGGCTTGGTCGCGCTCGAGTTGTAATGCGTCAAGCGCAAACGACCATTCAAACACACCGCCGCGTTTGTCGGCCGCGCGCTTCAATTCTTCGAACTTGCCATCGGGCAGTGACTGCGTGTCGTGCAGCAAGCGGCCGATGAGCGTCGACTTGCCATGGTCCACATGACCCACGAAGACGATGGGGTATGGCGCAGTACGCGGCGTGTTGTCGTTGGTCATTTTAGAGATATCCAGAAACGCGCAGACGCTCGAAGGCGTCTTCGGACTCATGATCCATGGTCCGGCCGGCGCGTTCAGGCGCGCGCGTGGTGTTCAGTTCAGAGATGATTTCATCAACGGTCGAGGCCGTGCTTTTGATGGGGCGCGTAATGCCGATTTCGCCGAGGGAGCGGAAGCGCTCACCATTTTTGGCGAAGTACAGCGGCACCAATGGAATCTTCTCGCGCTTGATGTAGCGCCAGATGTCGACTTCGGTCCAATGCAGCAGCGGATGCACGCGTACGTGGGCACCCAAGGGCACATCCAAGGCGTACTGATCCCAGAACTCAGGGGGCTGCGAACGGAAGTCCCACGTGTTGCCGCCGCCGCGCGGGCTGAACACGCGCTCTTTGGCGCGGGTGGATTGCTCGTCGCGGCGGATGCCGGTGATAAGCCCCTTGAAGCCGTAGCGTTCCACGGCTTGGCTGACGCCGAGCGACTTGCGCGCGGCAAGGCGCGTGTCGGGCGGCAGGCTGGCGTCGGTTTGCTCGATTGGGGGGCAAGGGTCCGCGATCAGCTCAAGATCCCATTCCTTGGCGTAGCGGTCGCGGAAGGCATAGGTTTCAGGGAATTCCAGGCCTGTATCGAGGTGGGCGACGGGGAAGGGCACCTTGCCCAAAAACGCCTTTTTTGCGAGCCAAATCAATACGTTAGAGTCTTTGCCGAGGGACCACAAAAGGCCCAGCGGGCGCAGCTTACTAAACGCTTCGCGCAGGATGTAAACGCTGCGGGACTCTAAAACATCTAAATCGTTCAGGCCTAAGGTACTCAAGGTGGCACGCTCCGGGCAAAAAGCTCTTCTTTTTGCGGATCAGGTAAAGCCAGCCGGAGGGATCGTGCTCACGCACGCCCTCAGTCACGACTCACCCCTTCCGTGAGGGGGAAAATGCCTGAAGCCAGCCGCGTTCGTGCGTCATGTTGCGGATTGCGTTGAACAAGTTCTCACCTGAGAGGCCTTTCTCCTTCCAAGCCCGCCGGGCGGAAGAAATTTCTTCCATGCGGCTGGCCCACTCAGGCCCGAATACGGTTTCGCCTAAGTAATCCCGCAGTAAACGCGAGAATCCGGCCGCGGCACCGTCCGTGGATACGGTCACCAACAATTGGCCACGGCGCAGCCGGGCAGGCAGATGGAAGCGGCAGAGGGGGATATCGTCCTGCACGTGTGCGAGCGCGCCATAGGTGCGGGCCAGGGCGGCAACCTCGCGAGCCACCTCGATAGGTGTATCCGCCACAAAAATCAGCCGGGGGCGCAATTTCTGGAAGTCTGCGGCCGTGGGCCACGCCTGCTCAAAAACATGCACCTGATCTGCGCCGTGCTCGGCTAACAGGGTCACGCGGGCGGTCGCCGACTTGCCGTTTCCGATCACAAAGATCGGAATGCCGGTCACATCGAGCATGAGTGGCAGAAGCGGGGCGTGCGAGGTTTCGGTCATGGGCGTGAATCTTTCAACGCGCGGGCAATGTCCAGCGCGGCGTAAGTCAGAATGCCCGTGGCGCCAGCGCGTTTGATCGCGACAAGTGATTCCATAAAGGCATCGGTACGGTTGAACAGGCCGTTGGCGGCACCCACCGCCAGCATCGCGTACTCGCCGCTGACTTGGTAGGCGAACACCGGCAACGACCCATCGCGGTGCAAGTTGGCGATGATATCCAGCGAAGTCCCTGCCGGCTTTACCATCAGGGCATCAGCCCCTTCGTTCACATCCATGGCGGCTTCGCGGTCCGCTTCACGCGTGTTGGCCGGGTCCATCTGGTAGCTGCGTTTGTTACTGGGGCCGCTCTTGGCACCTAAACGCCCGCCAGACCCAACAGCATCACGAAACGGACCATAGAAGGCCGAGGCGTATTTTACGGCGTACGACAAAATCAACGTGTTGACGTGCTTGTGCGCTTCAAGCGCCTTCCGAATAGCGCCAATGCGCCCATCCATCATGTCGGAGGGTGCAACAATGCCTGCTCCCGCTTCAGCCAGCACAACTGCTTGTTGGATCAGGATCGCAACGGTTTCATCGTTGGCCACATCACCGTCGGCAATAATCCCGTCGTGGCCGTGATCGGTGTAAGGATCCAGCGCCACATCGGCGATCACGCCAATATCCGGCACGGCGGCCTTGATGGCTTTGATGCTGCGGCAGACTAGGTTGTCAGCATTCAGCGCTTCGGTGCCGCGCGCATCTTTCAGTTTCGGGTCCGTCGCCGGAAACAGCGCGATGGCGGGAATGCCGGCCTCGTAGGCTTCCCGCGCACGTTTCACAGCGCGATCAACCGACAGGCGCTGCACATCGGGCAGCGATGGAATGTCGATGGCGGTATCGTTGCCGTCCACCACGAACAGCGGTAGCACCAGATCGTTTTCCGTCAGCACGGTTTCGCGGAACAGGCGGCGACGCCAATCGGCCGCACGCCAACGGCGTAACCGGGTCTCCGGGAATGAAAATGTAGAGATTGCCATGGCTGATTTGCTAGGCCGCTAGTGCAGGCCACAGCCCGAGGATATGCGCCAAGATTTCGGCCATGGCGTCGGACGTCATATGCGGCGCGATAATCACACCCCATTCCGGCGGTAGTACTGCGGCCACATTCGGGCTCATGGCGATTACGGTAATGTTGGCACCCGTAATGCCTTCGTTCTGCAAGGCGTCGCGGAACGCTTCAGCGCTGCGCGGGCTGAAGAGCGGCACGTAGGCCGGTTCGCCCGATTGCAAGCGGTGAACAAGACTGCTGCGCAAATAGGGCGTCGCTACGGCCTGATACGATACAAGGCGTGTAATACGGCCTGGTAATACTGCCGACAAATCAGCCGCTACATCTCGACCGGATGGAAACAGGGCGTGGCGGAAGTTTGTGCGGCGGAGTTCCCGCGCCAGATCTGCTGCATTCTCGCCGGTGCACATGATGTCGGTAAATCCGGCCTCAAGTGCAGCAATAGCTGTTGAGTTGCCCACAGCTAACACGCGCTTGTTGAGCCATGCGGGATCGGCGGGAAATGTGTCTATCGCGATTTGGCTGGTGAAAATCACAGCATCAAAGTCGGCAGGCGCAGGGTATTCCACCTCAAGCGCTTCGATGCTGAGCATCGGGCACGCAACGATATCATGCCCAAAACCGCCAAAGGCACGGGCAAATGCATCGTGGTGGCGTGCGGGCCGTGTGTTCAGAATCATGCCACACGCTCTTGCAGAATTTTCTGCACCAAGGTTTGCGCGAGGCGCGTGCCTAAAGCAGCAGCTTCAGTGGGCGAGCCAGAAATTTCCCCGCGCGCACGGATCGCACCCGTGTCATCGGCCGCAACGGCGCGCAAGGTTATGATGTCGTCTGTAATCGTGGCCAAGCAGCCGCACACGGCATGAGCGGCAGTCCCGGCCAAGAGCGCGCGCTCGGCCGTAACGGCCAGCGAGGTCGGGGCATGATCGATGCGCGCGAAAATACGGCGCGTGGCCAAATCGTTGTGGCGCGCGATCACGCCAATGGCGGCTTGGCCGGGGTCGGGCATCAAGGCTTCGGGTTCAAGGATCTCGCGGATGTGGCCTTGAAGGCCCAAGCGCTTCAATCCCGCCACCGCCAAAATTGTGCCGTCGAGGCCGCGCTCAGGGAGCGACGCCACGCGCTCGCCGACATTCCCGCGCAGCAGCGCAAATTGCGCATCGGGGCGGATGGCTTTCAGCAGGGCCGTGCGGCGCACGGAAGCGGAGCCGAACACACCACCCGCAGGCACAGCGGCCAGGTTGGCATGAATGTGGGACACAAAGGCTTCGCGTGGGTCTTCGCGCTCCAGCATGGCCGCAAATAGCGTGCCGGTGCGCAACTTCATGGGCAGATCTTTGACTGAGTGCACGGCGGCATCGACCGTGCCGTCCATCACCGCATCGTCCAACTCGTCAGTGAACACGCCGCGCCCGCCGATATCCTCAATCGAGGCGTCGCGTTCCACGTCGCCCTTGGTCTCGAAGGTCACCACTTCAATGATGAGGTCCGGCATCGTCTTCAGCAGCGCGGCTTTCACCAGCTCTGTTTGCACCAAGGCCAGCGGGCTAGAGCGGGTTCCGAGTTTAAGAGCGTGACGTTTAAGAACGAGAGTCATCGTTTAGGCTTTCACGTGCTGGAAACAGTCGCGCAAAGTGGCGACCAAGTGATCAATCATGGTGTCAGTGTGGAACGGCCCCGGCGTGATGCGCAGGCGTTCCGTGCCCACGGCCACAGTCGGCGCATTGATGGGCTGAACGTAAATATCGTGAATTTGCAAAAGCCGGTCGGAAATGGCTTTCACGCGTGTCGCGTTCCCCACCAGAACAGGAACGATGTGACTGGAGTTGTCCATCACCGGTAATCCGGCCGCGATCAGTGCGGTTTTCACCTTGGCGACGTTGCCATGAAGCTGCGTGCGCAGGCTTTGCGTTTCGCGCACATGCTTCACGGCTGCAATCGCCGCGGCCACCACGGGCGGCGGTAACGATGTAGTAAAAATGAACTCGCCTGAAAAACTGCGCAGGAAATCGACGGTTTGAGCTGAGGCCGCCACATAGCCGCCCACAACACCGAAAGCTTTAGCAAGGGTGCCCTGGATAATGTCGATCTCGTGCGCCAAGCCCGTGGCTTCACTGATGCCGCCGCCGTTGGTGCCATAAAGGCCCACAGCGTGCACTTCATCCAGATAAGTCAAGGCACCGTAGCGTTTGGCGAGCGCGCTGATCGCTTTCAAATCGCCGATAGTGCCGTCCATGGAATAGACGGACTCAAACGCGATGACCTTCGGCCGCGACAGCGGCTGCTTCTTCAGCAGGTCTTCCAGATGCGCGATGTCGTTGTGGCGGAACACATGCTTCTCAACGCGCGCAGCACGAATGCCCGCGATCATCGAGGCATGGTTTTTCTCGTCCGAGAACACCACGCAGTTGGGAATTTTAGTTGCTAAGGTGGTCAAGGCGCCCAGGTTTGCCAGATAGCCCGACGTAAACAGCAGGGCCGCGTCCTTGCCATGCAATTCCGCCAGCTCGGCTTCAAGCGCCGTGTGAACCTGATGGGTTCCGGCAATATTGCGTGTACCGCCGGCGCCTGCCGCTTGGGCTTTGGCAACTTCGGCCATGGCGTCCATCACAACAGGGTGGCGGCCCATGCCCAAGTAATCGTTCGAGCACCAGGACGTCACGAGGCGCGGGCGCACATCGTCGTGCAGCATCACGCGCGGCCATTCACCGGCGACACGGCTGAGTTTGGCGAACGTGCGATAGGCGCCCGCCGTTTTCAGTGCATCAAGCTTGCCGCCAAAGAACCGGTCATAGCCAAACGGCTGCGGATTTTGAATCCGGGCGGACTGGTTGATGTCGGGCGTGTTGTTGAATGATGGGAACGTCATGACGCGCTCTTTTGCAGACGCGACACGTGAATGCCGCATTCGGTTTTCGCACTCCCACGCCAGCGTCCGGCGCGCGGGTCTTCGCCTTCGGCCACGCGCGATGTGCACGGTAAGCAGCCGATAGACAAATAGCCGTCGGCTTCCAACGGGTGTTTGGGCAAATTGTGTTCAGCAAAATACGCGCTGATTTTCGCCCGCCGCCAGCCTGCCAACGGGTTCATTTTGATGCGGAGCTCGTCGGCCTCGAACAGCGGCAAGGCGGTACGCTCGCCGCCCTGATAGGACTTGCGGCCCGTAATCCAGGCTTTGAACGGCGCCAGGGCGCGGTCCAGCGGCTTTACCTTGCGCACATCGCAGCAGGCGTCGGTGCTTTCAGACCACAGTACGCCCTTAGGGTCGCCAACGTTCAGCTCGGCCGTATCGGGTGTGATGTTGCGCAGGCCCGTCAGGCCCAACTGTGCCACCAACTGATCGCGGTAGCGTTTGGTTTCGCCAAACAGCTTGCCCGTGTCGATGAAGATGATGGGTGTCGCTTTGTCGATACCGGCAATCATGTGCAGCAGGATTGCAGACTCGGTGCCGAAGGACGACACCAGGGCAATTCCGTCTATGAACTCGTGCTTGATCGCAGCCGCCAAGGCAGCCTCAGTCGTCACGCCGTCATAGCGTGCC
>JAEUKL010000216.1 GCA_016793005.1 Rhodospirillaceae bacterium
CAAGCGCATGGACGCATGGCTTATCTGGCGCAATTGCAGTGCTCCGCAAGCGCCCAACGCCCGAAAGATCGCGGTTTTACAGCTGTTTAGACCCACATTCCCCATGCCACTTAAATCGCTCTATGGGGAATATTTATCCTATAAAATGGATTTCAGCTATGGATTTTAGATTAATTTTCTCCTATAGCCCCTATTCACCCGGTTAACGGGGGCCTCTGCAAGGGCCATTTGGAGCACGTTTATGGACGCCATCGACCGCAAAATTCTTTCCATCCTGCAAACCAATGCGGGCCTCGCCATCAATGACATCGCGACCCGCGTGGGCCTGTCACAGACCCCGTGCTGGAAACGCATTCAGAAGATGGAACAGACCGGCGTCATCAAAAGCCGCGTAGCCGTGCTGGACGCCAAGAAGATGAACCTCGGCCTCACGGTGTTTGTCATCTTGCGTACCAATCAGCACGACGACGCCTGGCTGCAAAAGTTTGCGCGCGCGATTAAGGAAATTCCGGAAATCACCGCCATCTGGCGTATGGCCGGCGATATCGATTACCTGCTGCGCGTGGTGGTGAAAGACATGGAAGCGTATGACGCGTTCTACAAACGCCTGATCAAGCGCATTCCGTTGAACGACGTGTCATCGGCGTTCGTGATGGAAGAGATCAAGTACACCACGGCCCTGCCCATCGACAGCCAGGAATTCAAAGCGGCGACGGCGCTCCCGATTAGTTAGTGGGCTGATCAGCTAGCTGCCGCCGCATCATCTGGAAAAATAAAAAAGGGCCCACGCATGGGCCCTTTTCGTCTCAAATAATAAAATGCCTACCGCACACTCTTCGGCGCTTTTTGCGCATCAGGGATGGCGCTGCGCCACGTCAGCGGATCGCGCACTTTTTTGAAGTCTGCTTTCGCCGCCGCCATCAGCGCGGGGTCGGTCATCAGATCAATCGCGGTCGCCGCCAGCACTTTGCTGGCCGTCGCCATAGCCTTGGTGCCGATGGATGTGCCGGTCGCAGCGATCACAGGCCATGAATGGATCGGCAAACCATAGCCATAGGCCGCCACCTGAATGCCGGCCACCGGCACGTTCCAGGCGATATCGCCCACATCGGTCGAACCCGCAGACGCCGGCAGGAACTGATCGGGCAGCGGTTCTAACTTCGAGGACAGATTGATCCCCGCCTTAGTGAAATCAAACCCGAACGGGTCCTTGAACTCTTTCTGTGTGGTCGCCGCGAAAGCCAGTTCGGCCGGCGTCCACTGCGGCACACCGATTTCGGCAAAATTCTTTTGCAAAGCGACCGCCATCGCGCGGTTCTCAAGAATGTCGTGGCTTTCCGATTGGACCGCGACCGTCAGCTCGGTTTTGGACATTTTGGCGGCGGCTTCGGCAATATCCTTCACCCAGTTGTAGTAGGCAAAGGCGTCGTCAAAATTATTGGCGCGCACGTAGTACCAAGCCTCGGCTTCGGCGGGCACCACGTTGGGCTGACCGCCACCCTTGGTGATGACCGAGTGAATACGGGCCTCCTGCTTGATATGCTCGCGCATGTACTGCACGCCGACACTCATCAACTCCACGGCATCCAGTGCGCTGCGCCCGGCGAACGGCTGTGCCGAGGCGTGAGCGGCAACGCCCTTGAAGTTAAACTTCACGTTGATCATGGCTTTCGAGGCCATGTACGTGACTTGGTTCTTGTCGTTGGCGTGCCAATGCAGAATGGCGTCGTCATTTTTGAAGTAGCCGTCGCGCAGCATGTAAACTTTACCGATGCCGGTCTCTTCGGCGGGCGTGCCATAAAGTTTAATGGTGCCCTTGATGTCGCCCGAGGCGATCAACTGCTTGACCGCAATGGCCGCGCCCACCGAGCCCGCGCCGAAAATCGAGTGCCCGCACGCGTGGCCTGATTCCGGGTTGGCCCCCACATGGGGCGAAGAACTGTCATCCTGGGAAATGCCCAGCAGCGCATCGAACTCGGCGAGAATTCCAACCACGGGCCCGCCTTCACCGTAGGTGGCCACAAACGCTGTGGGCATGCCCGCCACACCAGCTTTCACTGTGAAGCCATTTGCCTTCAGGAGATCCTGTAATTCTTTCGACGACTTGGTTTCCTCAAGCCCGGCTTCAGCATACGTCCAGATTTTTTTGTGCGCGGCTTCAAGCGTTTTGGTATTGGCATCAAGCCACGATACCGCTGATTTTTTCATCAGCGCGGCATCGGCGGCGATGGCGCCACTGGTCAACGCGAGCATGGAAACGGCCGCAACGGCGCCGCCCAACCACTTCAATTTGGTCATGAGAATTCCCCCAGAGCTAAGTTCTCTTGGGGCAAGATTAATGGGTTTCAAGGAAGGCCCGCAACGCCCCAAACACCATCCCCAGCGGGAATTCTCCGCGGATTGGCCAGTTACATGTCAGCGCTTGGACCTTTGCCACGGCCCGACGAGAATTGCGCCAGGGTCCGGGGAGGGTGCCATGCTTAAATACGTTCTCTTGTTTGTTGTTGGGTTCATCGGCGCGGCGTTTGCCATATCGCCGCCAGCCCCAGCCCCCATGAGTTCGGGCGATATTGAAAAAAGTATGTCTTTGATCTCGCGCTGGATCGGCGGCAATTACTCGACCAAAGCCCAGTACGAGGCCGACCAAGCCAGCACCAAGCCCGACAACGAAAAGCACCGCATGATGTATCAGTTGTTCAAGCGCGTGGAGGTGCCGGGGTTCGAGGGCGTGTTGTTCTTCGAGCAAGGCTCGCGCGACGGCTCGACCGACCCCGACATGATCTGGCGTTCCGGCTTGGTGCAGGTCATCCCCGACGCAAAAGCGGGTGTCGTGCGCTACCGCGAACTTGCGTTCAAGGACCAGACATCCTGGCACAACGCGCACATGACACCTGAGAAATTCAAAACGCTGACACGCGATCAGGTGACGTGGGATGAAGCATGCGATTTTCTTGTGACCTTAAGTGCCGATGGTAAATCCATCTCTGGGCCCATTCCGAAGCTGAAATGCAGCCGCATCAATGACGGCACGGGTGAGCGCATCTACGCCGAGGATACCATTGTGATTAAGCCGGGTGAATTCTGGTTCCTGGGCCGCTATGTCGACGCCAAGGGGCAGCATGTCTGGGGCAACGAAAGCGACGAGTTGAATAAACTGGTAAAGTTTGCGGACTTACCATAGCAGCAAAAGCGCCCTAGCCGCTTTTGCTACGCAACCGCGCCAAGCCTGAACCAATCAGCAACGCAACACTCATCGCCTGCGCAATAGCCATGAACACCATCTTGGCTTTGTGCGCATCAATCGCGAATCCCAGCGTGTCGGGCTGAATGATCGGGTGCGCGAACAGGATCGATAAGAATGCCACGTTCTCGGCCCAGTCGCACAGGCATGGGAAGATCGCCCAAATCCACCACCCGCGGCGGTAAAAGCCGGTCAGCATTGCCGACCTGCTTTTGGCCACAAGCCACGCCCAGAACAGCACGAAGAATGTCGCGCCAAAAAACGGAAAGGCAAAGTCCAGGATTGCGAAGTTTAAATACGCCTTGGGCGTCAGCTCGCTCATGGCCCCCAGCTGGATCACAATCATCTCACGTGTGAGCGGGAATTGCAGATCGAAGGGCACGAAGCCAGCCGACACCGTTTGGTACATCGGCGTCAGGATCAGGTTGAAGATCAGGATGCTGAGGACAACCAAGGCCAGGCAGAGGACAACGCGGCGACCCGAAGCTTTGGATAGAAAGAAATCGCCAAGCGCCGTCACTTGCCCCCGCCCTGTTTAAACCGAATGGTTTAATCCCTAGTCATTGACCATAATCACCTTACCGAAGTGATTGCGGTCATCCACCATTTTGTGTGCCTTGGCCAAATCGCGCATCGGCAGCACGGTGTCAATAATGGGTTTGAAGACGCCCGCGGCAAACAGCGGCAGGGCCTGTTCGTTAAAGGTCTTCACCGTTTCAGGGTAGTACCGTGGGCTTGTGTCGATGCTCATGGACAACAGCTCCAGGTTTCGTTCGCCGATTCCGAGGTCAAAGGTGTTCACCCGGCCCCCGGTCGAACCATACATCATGACGCGGCCGGCATTGGCCATTACGTCCAGCACCCGACCGAAGGTTTCGGACCCGATGGTGGCGCAGGTAATGTCGATGCCGTGGCCTTTGGTGTCTTCTTTCACCCGCTTCACCAAGTCTTCGGTCTTATAGTTGTAGACCGCGTCGGCTCCCCATTCTTTGGCCTTTTTCAGCTTGGCGTCCTGGCTGGCGGTGCCGCCCACCCAGCAGCCGCGATGCTTGGCGATCTGCAAGGCCGCCGAACCGACCGACGAAGCCACGGCTTCGATCAGCACATTTTTACCCGGCTGGGCATTGGCCATGGTCACCAGCGCATGCCAGGCCGTGTGCCAGCCGGCGGGAATAGCGGCCCCTTGCTCGAAGGACAGGTTATCAGGCAGATGCATCGTCTTGCGAGCATCGGCGATCACCTTTTCCGCGTGTGTGCCGCGCGAGCGCGCCAGAACGCGATCACCGGGCTTGAAGCCTGTTACACCGGGGCCGACTTTTTCGATGATGCCGCCGCATTCGATGCCTAGCACCTGGGGCAGCGTGATCCCCGAATAAGTGCCTGCGCGCATGCGCGTTTCGGCAAAGTTAATGCCCGATGCTTTGACGATGATCAACACCTGGCCTGGGCCCGGATCTTGATCGGGCAGCTCCGCCCAATTCATTTTGTCGACGCCGCCAAATTCTTTAACAAGCCAACCCTTCATCACGGTTCTCCATTACTTAATCGGTTTATTTTTGTGCGTTATTTTGATTTTCACTCAGCAAACTTTGCACTTGATCGACATCCAGCCCCGACGGGATGGGTTTCAGCAGCAGATAGAACAGCCCGGCGCAAACCAGGGGCACACCAGCCACCAGCGTGTAGGCCATGTCCCAGCCGATGTGTTGCACGGTCGTTGAAATCAACAACGGGCTGATGGCAGTTCCGATGTTAACGGCGAGCGACGTACACACCGCCAAGCCTGTCGCGCGCAAGTGTGTGGGGAAAATTTCCGCCACGTAGGCAAACTTCACGGCGGCCGCGCCGTAGAAGAAGATGCTCATAATCGCGAAGGCGATGATAGTGGCGGTATAGGATTTCGTGCCCCACACCAGGAACAAGAAGCACGCGGCACCCAGGAGCGTCCACAGCACCACTGTCGTACGCCGCGTAAGGACGAACTCGCCCACGTAAGCCGCCAGCATGTACCCAATGATGCCGACACCATTGCCGATGCCCACAAGAAATGCCGAGGAGCCGATTTCAAGGCCGCGTGATTCAACAAAGTATGTGGGGAAGAAAATCGACGAGCCGCCGTACGCCATCACGTAAAGAAACTGCGCAATAAAAAGTGTGACGGTGCGCTGACGCATGTCGGGCGCCAGCAGCAACGACAGCGACTCTTTGAAACTGCGCGTCTGGGTGCTGGCCTTCACATTGCCGAAGCGCTCGGACTCCTTCAGCAAGGCGCGCACGACCAGCACATACGGCAGCGACAGCAGCGCTACCAAAAACAACGCGCGCCAGCCAAACGCCGTCAGGAACGGCGCGGCAAACATCGCCGCCAAGAACCAGCCCATGGGATAGGCGGTTTGCAGCATGCCCGCCATAATGCCGCGGTACCGCGGGGGTGCGACTTCAGTGACGATAGCGCCGGTCGCGGGGTACAAACCGCCACCGGTGAAGATCGCACCGGCCCGCAAAGCAATGAGTGTGCCTGCATTCATTGCCAGCGAATGCGCGGCCACCAAAACAGACGCCCCCGCCAACGAGATTTGCATCATGGTCTTGCGGCCAAAGCGGTCGGTCAGATGCCCCGCCCAAACCTGCAACACGCCACCCAAGGCAAATGATGCGCCGACGATCACGCCCATATCTTGCAGCGACAGCCCAAGATCGGCGCGCATGGACGGCACGGCATACGCAAACAGGGCCAAGTCCAACTGACTGAAAGCGTAGGCAATCAGGCAGACAAAAAAGGTGCGTTGCGGATACCCGCGTGTTTCAGACCAAAGCGACATTAAAAGCGACATTATGTGTACGGCGACATTACTCTTAAAGTGACATTGATATACCAAAATACCTTAGCCACGTTTTATCGCAGGAGTGTTTACGACTGTCGAATCGAATTGCCGTTTGGCATTCTACTTTAGAAAAGAGCATACAAAAAAAGTGGGTCGAGATAAGAGTTCGGCGGGTGTTTCTTGTTTTGGTAGTACTTTTTACTACTGGCCTTACGCCGCCGGTATCATTGTGCGAGCCGCAGCAAACCAGAACCGTGTGCCGAATACCGCGCCATGGTGGTACTTCGTATGCACGCTCGCTCAAGGGTATCGAAACAGCGGCGACCGTACTTGGATGATGGCGCGATGACAGGTCGGCGGAATTTCTTGATCAGCTGCCGCTGAGAACAGGGAAACTCTGACGCAGCCCTTCGACGATATTACTGACGGCCAGCGCGCAGAGAATAATCCCAAACACGCGGGTAATCACATTGATGCCCGTAAGCCCCAGGATTTTCATAATGCGCTCGCTGGCCAGGAAGCCAATCATCACCATCAGCAGCACGCCGATCATCACGACGCCGATGACGGCCTGCGCCATCAAGCTGCCCGTGTGCTGACTTTGCAACAGGATCACGGATGCAATCGCCCCAGGCCCCGCAATGAGCGGAATCGCCAGCGGGAATACCGTCACATCGGGACGATGCGTGGCTTCTTCCTCTTCATCCGTCGTGGTGGTGCGTAGCCCTGAGTGCTTCACCACCACCATGTCGATGGCCAGCAGAAGCAACAGCAAACCGCCGGCGATGCGGAACGCCGGCAAACTAATACCCAGGTACTTCAGGATCGGCTGGCCCAAGACCGTGAACACCAGCAAAATGGCGGTCGCGATCAGGACCGACTTGATGGCCACTTTCTTGCGGTGCGCCGGGTCCATGCCCGTCGTCAGCGCCATGAACAGCGGCACCACACCCACGGGGTCAATGATGACAAAAAACGTGGTGAAGGCGGTCAGCGCGGTGTCGAGGAGAGCTGTGGTCAACATCTCCTTACACTAACCGAGGAATTTGACCGCTGGAACCCCCGCGAAAGTCGAGCCCGAGCCCCCCTGGCGCAGCGTTAACTTCCTCCTACATGAGCGGTATGCCGCTTGATACTGAACCCGATGCCCATCTGCTCGACGCCTATAGCCAGGCCGTCATCAAAGCCGTGAATTCCGTTTCACCGGCGGTGGCGCACTTGCGCATCATCGGCACCCCCCGACCCGACAAAAAAGAAAGCGGCAACGGCTCGGGCTCCGGGTTCTTGTTCACGCCCGACGGCTACATGATCACCAACAGCCACGTGGCTGGCGGTGCGAAGGAAATCCGCGCCACCTTCCCGGATGGCGCAGAATATCCGGCCTATCTGGTGGGTGACGACCCCGACACCGACATTGCGCTAATCCAGGTGCATGGCCACAGCTTTAAACCACTTGCATTGGCTGACTCTGCCGCGCTGAAGGTGGGGCAGCTTGCCATTGCCGTTGGAAATCCGCTGGGCTTTGAGTGCACTGTCACGGCCGGCGTGATCAGCGCGTTAGGGCGTACGCTGCGCACACAGTCGGGGCGCTCCGTTGATGACGTGCTGCAAACCGACGCGGCCTTGAACCCCGGCAACTCCGGCGGTCCGCTGGTGGATTCATCCGGCCATGTGATCGGGGTGAACACCGCAACCATTCTGGGCGCGCAAGGCCTGTGCTTCGCCATTGCCGCCAATACAGCACAGTTCGTCGCCATGGAGATTCTGCGCCACGGCCAAGTGCGCCGCAGCTACTTGGGCTTGCACGCGCAGACGGTACAAATTCCCACCCGCATCGTGCGCGCCCTGGGGCGGGCTGCCACCACCGGCACACGCGTGATAAGTGTTGCGGCCGCCAGCCCCGCCGATACGGCGCAGCTTCAATCGGGCGACTTGCTGCTGACGTTGGATGATATTGAGATCACCGGCATGGACCATCTCCACCGGCATCTGAATGCCGAGCGCATCGGCAAAACAGTGGCGCTAAAAGTCTTACGCAACGGCAAGCTGATCGACACTGCCGCTCGCCTGACAGAGCGCGCAAAAACTTAAGCCTGCTTGCGCTGATGGGCCTTAAGCTCGCCGGCGGTTTGCGCCGAGACAGGCGCCGACAGGCCCGCTACAGCGCCATCCACCAGAATGCTGACAAACAGCGACAGCGGAATCGTTTCCCGCGACACGGGCGACACCAGCAAGCGGTGACGATCAGCCAGCGAGTCAACCACCTGCACGATCATCAGGCCGAAGCGCACGGCGAACACATGGGGCGGCACATGCGGCACCAAAGCCAGCGCACGGTCGTTGAACAACTGCATGGCCGAGGCATGTTTGCTGCGTGTGGTGCGGCCAATGTCGTGCGCCGGGTGGCCGCGCACTTGCGCGATAAACTTGATGTAGTGCTTGCCACCCTTTGAATTGTCGATCTGCTCCACCATGGGCCAGACCACGGCTTCCACCAGATCGCGCAAGGTGGCAGGCACTTTGGCGTCGTCTAGATTGGTAAACATTTCGAGTCGCCGCGCGTTCACGCGCGCCATGCGGTACTCGTAAATCGCTGCGATCAATTCTTCTTTCGACCCAAAGTGATAATGCGCGGCCGAGGCATTTTTCTGACCGGCTGCGGCATTCACTTGGCGCAGCGACACCGCATCAACCCCTTGTTCAGCAAACAGCTTCTCGGCCGCCAGAATCAGGCGTTCGCGGGTATCCGCTGATCGGTCGGCGGGGAATGCGGTGATCTGAGCCATTTAATTCATGTAGATTAAATTCCCAATTAATGCAACTGAATTAACTCATCCACCGTCCGCCGGCCCGCGTATGACGGTTGAGCCCCTGAAGGAGGGATTAAGCATGTTCATCAATTTCTGGTACCCGCTCGCCCGCAGCCAAGACCTCGTCGCTGACAAGCCGATGAAAGTCACCGTGCTGGGCCAAACTTTCGTCGTCTTTCGCGACACCAAAGGCGAAGCGCATTGCCTGTCGAACGTCTGCACCCATCGCGGCGGCAACTTAGCCGGCGGCAAGATCAAGGGTGATACGGTCGAGTGCCCCTATCACGGCTGGCAATTCAACGGCGGCGGTGAGTGCGTGAAAATCCCGTCCATCGGCAAAGAGGGCAAGATTCCGGGCCGTACGCGCATCGACGCGTATCCGGTCGAAGAAAAGTACGGAATCGTATTCGGTTTTCTGGGCGACCTACCCGCCGCTGAACGCCCGAAGATTTATGACATCCCCGAGTACGGCCAGGACGGCTGGCGCGCCAACGAAGTGATGATCCTGGATGTGAACTACAACTACGAACGGTCCATCGAAAACGGCTTGGACCCGGCACATAACGAATTTGTGCACCCGACGCATGGCTTCTCTGGCGAGCGTGATGACTATGCGCTGAAACCGTTCGATGTCGTGGAGAACGAGCTGGGCTGCCACTTCTGGATGACGTTCAATTCACCTGCGCTGAAAGATGCAACCATGAGCAAGGCGCGCAATTTTGAAGGTGACTTGAAAGCAGGCGCCGGCCACTGCGGCCCGAACAACCTCCAGACCTGGATTCACATGTCGGATACCAACTGGATGCATCAGTATTTCTTTGAAGCGCCGATCAACGAAGGTCAGACGCGCATCTTCTTCGTCAATATGCGCAACTGCCTGCTTGACCCCATGCATGACGCCAAGATTCACGAACGCAACAAGGTGATTGCGGATCAGGACATCGTGGTGCTGGAAGCGCTGGAGCCGGTGGTCACGCCCAAGGATATGACCCACGAAATCATGATGCCGGCAGACCGCGTGGTCGTGCGCTATCGCCAACTGCTAAAAGAGTGGGAAGCCAAGGGCTGGCGCATTGATGTCGAGACCGTAAATGCAACCAAGGGCCAAGTGGCTTACGCGATCCCCTCACCCGCACGCCGCAACGTGAAGGGCTGGGCGTTGGATGCCATACCGTTGGTGACGCCGGGCGGCGATACTGTCAAGCAAGCCGCCGAATAACCAGTGACGCTAAATCTAAAGTAAAAAAAAGCGCAGGCTCATCACCTGCGCTTTTTTTATTACATCTTGTTGCTGTCTGTGTTGTTGCTGTCCTTGCGCTTGCGCTCGGACACCGGCTTTTCAGATTTTACCAGCGACTTGAACTGGCAGGTCTGGCCATCAACGATGATGGAACTAAAGCGGTCCAGTTGGTTCGCACCGCCCTTGGTGTTGAACGCAATCACATCAGCAAAGTTCAAACCCGTGCAGGGGCTCATCAGCTTTGCGTAGTACCACTGGTCGCCGTTGCCTTGAACGTACAGGCCTTCGCGGCCATCGGGACGCCAGTCACGAATGGCCCCGAACTGCACGAAGGGAATCGAGACCTCTTCAGCCGCGGGCTGTTTCGTAAGGTCTGTGGGTTGTGCGACAGCCGCCATGGGCAGCGCCAAGGCAAAGGCCGCAGCTAAAGTAAGGTTTGTAAAGCGCATGACGGAGACTCCTTTTCCAATCTCGCCTGATTCCAACTTACGGTCCGATTGCGGCAAAAAGCGGACAACACGGCAACAATGGGTAACTGCGCGTTAAAAAAACTGTAAATCGCTGCAACCTAGATGTCCCCACCGACGTTCAGCAAAATTCGCCCCATCGCTTCACGCGCCATAAAAGCGCGGTGCGCCGCGGACGCGCTTTCAAGCGTGAATGGCGCACTTACGGGAAACGCCCACAGACCCGCGGCGATTTTTTCCGCAACGGCATCGCGCTCAGGGCCTTGTGTTGCCGCAACACCGTGGCTGACGACGAACCCGCGAATACCTTTTGATCCTGCAATCAGTGACGACACATTCACGTCGGGCGCGGGCCCGTTCATGGCACCGATTACGATCACTTGGCCTAACGGTGCAAGGCACGAAAATTCCTGCGGCATATCGGGGCCCGAATTGCCGTCCATGATGAAGTCCACGCCGCGATTGTTTGTGAGTTGCATCACCGTTTTGGGCCACGTCTTATCGGCGATATAGTCGATCAGGTGATCCGCACCGAATTGTTTCGCCCACGCCAATTTCTTTGCGCCGCCCACAAGCCCGATGGAATGGCAGCCGATTTCTTTGGCGATTTGCGTCAGCATCAAACCAACGGGGCCAGCTGCCGAGTGCGCCACTTGCCACTCACCTTCCCGAATGCGTCCCACTGTGTGCAGCATGTGCCACGCCGTCAGCGCCGAACCCATGGCGAAGCTTTGCTGCCAGCTCAAAGCATCGGGGATTTCGGCAATGGCCGAAATACTCGCCACGGCATAGTCCGCGTAAGCGCCGTGCTGACCGCCCGCCGTGATGCGTTTACCGAGCCAGCTTTTGTCAACGCCCTCACCTATTTTCGTCACGCGCCCGCAACTGCCATAGCCGATCACAAACGGTAGTGGCGGCACGCCCCATTTCATCGCACCTGAGCGCGCGTGCATATCCATCGGATGCACCACGGCGTAGGCCACCTGAAACTGCACCTGACCTGCGCCCGGTTCCGGCACTGCGCGCTCGGCCAGTTTCAGAACATCTGGCCCGCCATTCTGTTCAACGATGATCGCGCGCATGATATGCTCCTTAAATCTCACCACCGACAGTAAAGATAGTGCGACCCGTGGTCCGGCGATTTTCAAAGTCGTCGTGGGCTTTGCCGATCTGTTCCAAAGGCAGTGGCGGGTTCAGCGGGAATTTCCATTGGCCGCTGGTCAGCTTCGCGTTGATCTCGGGGAATTCAGCGCCCTTTGTTTTGGCCATGCCGTGATACATCACGAAGCCGCGCACGCCTTGGCTGCCGCCGATCAGCTGCGACACGTTCACATCGGGCGCCTGACCCGCCATGGCGCCGATGTAGATGATCTGGCCAAGTGGCGCGAGACACTTAAAATTCAAAGGCGCATTGGGACCAGCGTTGCCATCAATGATGACATCGGCACCGCGGCCACCGGAAAGCTCTTTCACTTTCTTCGGCCATTCGGCGTCGTCTTTTTCGATCAGCACATGTTCGCAGCCAAACGACTTGGTATAGGCCGCTTTGTCGGCCGACCCCACCAGGCCGATCACCGTGGCGCCCGCATCTTTCGCGATCTGGATCGTCATGATGCCTACCGCACCAGCGGCCGAGTGCACCACCACCACATCACCCTTCTGGATGCGCGCCATGGTGTGCAGCATGTGCCACGCGGTGAAGGTGGATGTGAAATAGACGGTCCCCAGTTGCCAGTTAATCGCATCGGGGATCATCACTAGCGACTTGGCAGGAGCGACAGCATACTCGCCTGCCCCGCCCCACGAGCCTGCACTAGATACCCGCTTGCCGACTAGGCTCGCGTCGACGCCGGGGCCAACTTTGGTGATGCGGCCTGAATATTCGTAACCCGAAATAAAAGGCATGGCGGGCACGCCCCACTTAATGCGCCCGGCCCGGCTGTGGGTATCAAGCGGGTTAAGCGCGCAATACGCCACCTTGATCTGCGCCTGACCTTCCCCCGGTTCGGGGATCGGCGCATCGGTGATTTTTAAGGTTTCCGGACCGCCGGTTTGAGAGATCACGACTGCGCGCATGGCAACATCCTTTTTTGAGGTCTTACTTATATGACAACCGGGTGGCTACACCCCGGGGGTCTATATCCCTTTGGGTCATATGCCCGAAATGGGTGAATCTGGTAGTGATGGAGTCGAGGGATAGGCCATGAGACGGGAGGGGTCAACGTTGCGACCCACCCCGCAACAAAGAGTGGCCCTTATGAGGCGTGTGCGGATTTATGGCGAGTGCGAGTTCCACAAACGGCGGCAAAGTATCTGAAGCCTGGCGCACCAAAGTCGCCGGCACGCTGATCAATCCTGATACGCTGCTGGCGACCGACTACATGAACCACTTCAACGAAGTGGTGATGCTGATTGAAATGCTGCCGGACATGCCCGATATGCTGCCCGACTGCGCGGCATGGAAAACGAAAAGCTATCCGCAGCACTTCCTCGACAGCAGACTGGATTACGGTCATTTGGCGGCCGAAGCATACGAGCACGTTCCGCCAGATATTATTGGGCCCTTTGAACTTACCGTCGCGCAGCTGAACGCGGTGATTGCGCTGACCATCAAGCGCGCAGCCGCCGCAATTGCGAAAAACGCAAGTGATGAAACGCGGTTCGCTGTCGATGCCGGCATTACGACGTTACGCAAACTCAGCGACACGCTGGGCGGCATCATCAATGGCTCGCAGCAGACGCTGGATCAGGCGCACATCGACGCCATGATGGCCGGGAGCGAGTTATCAACATCACTTGTGACCACCACAGCTTGCGGCAGCACCCAAGACGATATTGATAAGCTGTTTGATTAAAGGCGTTATAACTTCAACGCGCCCGGATTCACGATCCGCGCCGGGTCAAGCACGCTCTTCATCTTCTGCAGCAAGGCCCAGGTTTCGGGCTTCAGCGCCTTGTCGTAGAGATAGAACTTACCCAGCTGCAAACTCACCGCGCCTTCCTGCACAAACAACGCCGCCAATTCTTCCCGCATTTGCAGCACGACGGCACGCGCCGCTTCGCTGGCCGCATGGGTCGGCAACCGGTTCAGATGCTCGGGCCGGATCATCTTGTCGTACATGTTCAGGCGCGCATCGGGCCAGAAGAACACCGGTTCAATCAGGAAACCGTAGTTGCCCACCGTGATCAGCAGGAATCCTGTGCGGATATTGTGCTGCGTTTTTAGGGCATCGTAGCGCGCATAGAGCGCTTGCACTTTTTCCAGAATTGTCGCGGCATGGCTGTGAGGCACGATGCAGTGGACCGGCACCCAGCGCTCACCCGCAGGCCCCAGAATGGAATCCGGCGGCACGAACGGATCAGCGTGCACAATGCGCGTGATCGACGCCGGCATGGGCTCGCCGCCCGCAGCTTTGCACAGGTCGCGCGCTTTCTTGAACAGGGCCGCCACACCCTCGGCGGTTTTATCTTCGATAGCGACGTGCATGCCGTAAGGCACGTTCTTCAAATAGCCGCGCCCCGCCAAGGCAACCTTGATGCCGTCAATGAGGCCGCCGGTTTCAATCACCTTGAACAGGGTCGCCAAATCTTCCTTGAAGCTGCGCTTCGCTTCCACGGCACGGGCCGATTGCTGACCTGCATCAAAACCCATGGCTTCGGCGGAAATGCCTTCGCGCGACAAAGCCGACAATGCCTTGGCCATGGCAGCGGCCGTCTTGAACCCGTAGGCGATGTGCTTGCGATGTTCGGTGCGGCGCATCAGGCGCAACGTCGCCACGGCCTTGAGGCCCATGGCCCCGGCATCAGCCAGGAACAGCCCCATCATGTCCGGGCCATAATGCTTCATGAACGGCTTGCCGTTCTGGATTGCATGGGCGCCCAAAGATTCAACGGTACCGTCGGCCAGCACCACGGTCAGCCCGATGCATTGCTCGACCGCCGAGCCATACAAGCCCGACCCAAAGAACACTGAGTTCTGCGACAGCGCACCGCCCACCACGGCCTTTAACCCCGATAGCGGACCCCAGTAGGGCGTGCGCAGATTGCGGGCCTTCAACGCGTCATTCAGGGCAGCCCACGTGCAGCCGCACTCGACCGTTACATACATGTCGTCTTCGTTGATCTCGACGATCTTATCCATGCGGCGCATGTCGATCGTGATCGAAGCGCTGCGTGTATGCAGGTAGCCATCGGTGTAACTCAGGCCGCCCCCGCGCGGCACCAGCGCTACGCCATTACGATTGCAGACCGCGGCCACGCGGCTGAGTTCGTCTACGTTGGCCGGCGCGACCGCTGCCAGGGGCGTTTCCAGGCTGCGAAAGGTGTCCTCGGCGTAGAACAGCCGGTCGCCGTCAGACGCCTTCAGATGCTCAGCGCCCACTACCTGGCGCAGTTGGTCGATCAGAGCGGCATGATCGCCCAAGGCAACGGGCGGCTTGGGGGCTCCGGGCGGCGGAACGGTATGAACAGCGCGTGAGAGGTCGGACATGGCTGGCTCGTGATCAGGAAAAGTTCGCTTTTGTTATGTCGTGGCCGCTGAGCAGTTTCCACACTTTTCACCAGTGCACTGCACCATGCGAGCACGCTTCGTTAAGCCCGCCCGCAACGATGCATTGCAAGGTGATTCGTTTTTTGTTCTGATGGAGGGGCCTCGTACGGGTTAAGCAAGTCACGGGCAAAGCAAGGTAGCGATGAATAA